>CAZUYY010000424.1:0-3132 GCA_964624935.1 uncultured Prolixibacteraceae bacterium | reverse complement strand
AAATATTTCAGGGTATTCATCCGGAAACGGACTGACCATAAACCAGACGTTGTTCAACAGCGGAACGACGGCAGATACTGTTATTTATCATGTTACTGCAATTGTAACGGGTTGTACCTCTTCGCAGATAAAGAATTTTAAAGTCGCAGTGATCCCGGCGGCAGATGCCTATTTTCAGCCAAACGGCCAGTCCTTATGCAGCGGAGGGACAACTGCACTGTCAATCCTGTCGCACCTTGCGCGCACCACATTTTCCTGGACTTATACATTGGGATCGGTCAACCTGAGCGGAGCCGTTAATGGAAATGGCAATCTGATTTCACAAACTCTGTTTAATTCGGGATTTGCGATCGATACGGTGACGTACCATGTTACTCCCATGAACAGTGGTTGCACCGGAACCGTATCCAATGTAAAAGCCGCGGTGTATCCGGTTCCGGATTCCTGGTCCACCCCAGCTTCTCAATCAATATGTGGAGGCGCCTCCACCAGTCTCAGTCTGTTTTCTCATGTCTCAGGCGCTACCTTCACCTGGACGGCCACCTGTGCTTCACCAAATATCGGAGGGTATGGCCCCGGGAACGGATCCTCCATTATTCAGACGTTAACAAACTCAGGTTCAACGAGTGAAGTCGTTGCCTATAGTGTAACTACAGCCGCCAACAGTTGTACGGGAACGACGGTTACAACAATCCCGGTTATTGTAAAACCGGACCCCCTGTTGACCAATTCAACAACCTATTCAATCTGTTCCGGAGGAACGACAAACATTGTCCTGCAATCTGATATATCGCCTGCAACCTATACCTGGACGGCTACCGGAAGCTCGCTGAATGTCAGCGGATTCTCATCCGGATCAGGGAATACAATAATTCAAACTCTTGTAAACAGCGGCTTTAATAATGCAACCGTGACCTATGGCGTGACACCGACTGTGACGGGCTGTGCCGGAAGTGTCACAAATGTTGTAGTGACCGTTTTTCCGGTCGCCGATGTTTATTTTGTGCCAGACGGGCAGATCATTTGTTCGGGGACGGCGCCTTCCATTGCACTCGACTCTCATGTTGGCGGTAGTACTTATACCTGGAATGCTACGGGAAGCTCAGGAAACCTATCGGGATTCGGGCCGGGTTCGGGCAGCCCGATCAGCCAGGTTCTGAATAATTCGGGATATACTGTTGAGACGGCGACGTACACGGTAACGCCATCTGCCAACGGGTGCACGGGAACTTCAAATACCGTGGTTATCACGGTAAAACCTTTGGCTGCAGTTTCATTTACTCCCTGTACCGATGTAATCACGAGCACGGATGCCAGTCCTTTTACCCTTAAAGGCGGATTGCCATTAGGAGGAACCTATTCCGGAGGCGGTGTTACGGCGGGACAATTTAATCCTGCCAGCGGAACAGGAACGCATACCATTACATACTCTTACACTAACATGTACGGATGCAGCAACACTGCTTCCCTGAATATTACGGTACTAAATCCTCTTCCTTTCTTTTGTAACAATATGGTCACGGATATCCGGGATAATCAACACTATCCGACCGTACAAATCGGCACACAATGCTGGATGGCGGCCAACCTGAATTGCGGCACCCAGATCCCTGCCACTTCGATGCAAAGAGATAACTGCACCACTGAAAAATATTGCTTCAACGATGATCCGGCAAAATGTTCTTCTTTTGGCGGTCTTTATCAATGGGATGAGATGATGCAATATGAGACCAGCGAGAGCATCCAGGGGTTGTGTCCTCCCGCGTGGCATATTCCTTCTGAAAATGAATGGAACACACTTTTTACCGTTTATATAAGCAACGGGTTTGCAGGCAGTCCCCTTAAATACACGGGCTATTCAGGATTTAATGCTTTGCTCAGCGGAATCCGCTTTGATAACAGTAACTGGGGTTTCGATTCTTTTGCAGCATTCTTCTGGTCGTCCACGACACAGGGGCCGACGAAGGCATGGGCGCATGCAATGAATGGTATCAACCCCAGCGTTTCGTATTATCCGGGGAACCGGTCCAACGCCTTCTATGTCAGATGCATAAAGAATTAAATGGCGGACAAGAGTGACAGAGTGAGAGAGTGACAGAGTGAGAGAGTGACAGAGTGACAGAGTGAGAGAGTGAGAGAGTGACAGAGTGAGAGAGTGAGTAAGTAAAAAAATACGTACCTGGAATGCAATTCATTAAACCCAATACCCATAACCTAATACCCAATACTTTACACCCAGTACCATGAAGATCCTACTAATTGAAGATGAAAAAGAGCTTTCCTCGGCTGTTCAGGCTTATCTTACTAAGGGGAAATATTTATGTGAGACGGCGCTTACTTACCAAAGCGCTCTTGAGAAGATCGATCTTTATCAATACGATTGTGTGATTGTTGATATTACGTTGCCTGACGGGAACGGGTTAAATATTATCCGTGAGTTAAAAGAAGCACATATCGATACGGGGATCATCATTATTTCTGCCAAGAATTCGCTGGATGACAAAATCACAGGGCTTGATATCGGTGCGGATGATTATATTACCAAGCCTTTCCATCTTTCCGAACTCAATGCAAGAATCAAATCGATCATCCGGCGGAGGAATTTCGGGGGGACGAATGAGGTTATTCTCAATGAGATAAGGATACTTCCCGAGCAGATGCAGGTTTTTATCAATGACAAGGAAACCGTTCTTACGAAAAAAGAGTTCGATCTGCTGATGTATTTTCTTTCGAACAAAAACCGTGTATTGACAAAGGAGTCCATAGCAGAGCATCTGTGGGGCGAGGAAATTGACATGGCTGACTCGTATGATTTTATTTATACCCACATCAAGAACCTCCGGAAGAAGATGCTCGAAAACGGCGGGCATGATTATATACAGACCATTTACGGAATGGGCTATAAATTCCACACTGTATGAACCTGCTGACACGTTCCTCCTTAAATTACATTTTTTTCTCTGTCATTGCATTTGTGGTCGGAGGAATCATCTTTTATCATGTAATAAAGACCGTATTTTACCGGCAGATCGATGAAACTCTCAAGACAGAGAAAAAGCTGATCGAGGAGCAGATTGATTATTCGGATACGCTTCCGGATTTCCGACAGGTCTTCAGTCATATGATAGAAGT
>CAZUYY010000423.1:0-3138 GCA_964624935.1 uncultured Prolixibacteraceae bacterium | reverse complement strand
TTTTCTCACTGACAAGGCGATAAGTTGCAAAAAAAAATAATAATATTTAGCGTATTTTTAGCGTCTTAGCGTCGACTTCGCGGTAAAAGAACCCGGATAAGAACAACTCCCTTTAATTACCATTTGAAATAATAGACAAATGAAAAAGACTACATTTCTGTTTCTGTTTGCAATGATTTCCATCTTGTCGTTTTCACAGGAAAAGAATGAATATGTTCCTGAAACCGATACAACAGTTCTAAATAAAATAGAGCGATGGAAAGATCTGAAATTTGGGCTATTGATGCATTGGGGAACATACAGCCAATGGAGTATCGTTGAATCATGGTCTCTTTGTTCAGAGGACGAACCCTGGTGCAAACGGAAAATTAAAAATTATATGGATTATTGCCGTGCTTACACAAATTTAAAGACCACGTTCAATCCTGTGCGTTTTGACCCGGACAAATGGGCTGCTGCGGCTGCCGGTGCCGGGATGAAATATGTAGTTTTTACTACTAAACACCATGATGGTTTTTGCATGTTCGACACAAAGCAAACCGATTATAAGATCACCGATCCGGGATGTCCTTTTCATACAAATCCTAAAGCGAATATAGCCAAAGCGATTTTTGACTCTTTCCGGAATAAAGGGATGTGGACTGGTGCCTATTTTTCAAAACCCGACTGGCATTCAAATGATTATTGGGCAGAAGAATGGGCTACTCCAAACCGGAATGTGAACTATGATATAAAAAAATACCCTGATCGCTGGAAACGATTCTGTACTTACACATATAATCAGATTGAAGAGTTGATGAGCCAATATGGTAAGATGGACATTCTATGGCTGGATGGCGGATGGGTCAGTCCTGCCAACAATCAGGACATCAACATGCCTGCCATAGCCCAAATGGCAAGGAAATATCAACCAGGACTCATCATCGTTGACCGCGAAGTGCCTGGTAAATATGAGAATTACCGCACCCCCGAACAACAGATACCGCCTAAACCTCTGGATTATCCGTGGGAAACATGCATGACTATGGCAACTTCCTGGTCGTATGTCAAAGGAGACACCTATAAACCCGCAAGGCAACTGATTCATATGTTGATCGATATTGTAGCCAAAGGAGGTAATTTTCTGTTGAACATAGGTCCATCACCGGAAGGCGAATTTGCTGATACAGCTTATGCACGTCTTAAAGAGATTGGGGATTGGATGAAAATAAACGGTGAAGCTATTTATAAGACCCGCCCGGTTGATCCGTATAAAAACGATCAAACCTGTTTCACTTCTCTGCCTGATGGGACGATCTACGTTCTTTATTTAGCCGGTGAAAAAGAAACAGGAATGCCTCCGTATATTGATGTGAAAGGATTTCAGCCTTCAAAGAAATCGACTATAGAATTACTTGGAAAATCAGGATCTGTTAAGTGGGAAACCAATGGGAATGATTTCAGGATAAAGGTTCCCACCGACTGTATTCATCATCCCCCTTGCAAATACGCATGGGTGTTTAAGATTAGTAGGAACAATAACAGCAGATGAAAAAGGTATTTCTTATTATTTTTCAGTTGATCGTAATCTGCTGTTACAGCCAGGTCAAGACAAGTCATGACCTGCATTTTACCCGCCTCGCAAGCTCGTGGGATGAAGGGATACCAATAGGGAACGGAATGCTGGGAGCCTTGGTCTGGGAAAAAGATTCAGATTTGAGGATCTCTCTTGACAGGGCCGATCTTTGGGATCTAAGGCCGGTAAAAGAATTTTCGCTTCCTCAATTCAGCTTTTCCTGGGTCAAAGGCCAGGTAGATAAAAGATCCTATGATACGGTTCAAAAGTTATTTGATCGTCCATACGATCGTGATCCGGCTCCTTCTAAAATTCCCGCAGGTGCGCTGGAATTTCCGGTTAGTGTCTTGGGAGAGATTGAATCGGTTCATCTTTATCTTGAAAATGCCTTGTGCGAGGTTCGCTGGAAATCGGGTTCAAGATTTTTAACCTTTATAGATGCGACACAGACACTTGGATGGTTCCGCTGGGAAAATCCACCGGTGCCTTTTAATCCCATTTTTTATCCCCCTCATTATTCTGATTCCGTTAAAGATAAAAGAGGAGATATTGTGTTGGGAAAAGGCATTGCCAAACTGGGATATCCACAGGGCAAGACAGAATACACCCCGAACTCTATTTATTTCATTCAGAAAGGATATGGTGATTTTTTATACGAAGTTTCGGTAGTTTGGCGGAAAGTTGATGATGGATCCATTGAAGGATGCTGGAGCATTACTTCAAAAAATACACCTTATTCACCTGAAAAATCCGCATGGACATTAACCCGTGAAGCATCTGCAAATGGAACTTCTTTCAATGAGGCCATGAAAAGCCATTCAAATTGGTGGCAGGTTTTTTGGTCCAAGAGTGACCTCCATATCCCGGATTCGATCCTTGAAAATCAATGGTATCGAGAGATTTATAAGTTCGGAAGCGCTTCCAGGAAAGGATCGCCCCCCATTACTTTGCAAGCTGTGTGGACTGCCGATAACGGTTCACTTCCTCCCTGGAAGGGAGATTTTCACAATGACCTGAACACAGAACTGAGTTATTGGCCGGGTTATTCCTCTAACCATATGGAAGAATCTGAAGTGTTTACAGATTGGATCGATCTGAACCAGAAGAATGCCAGGGATTATACCACCACCTATTTTAAATGTCCCGGATTAAATTTTCCCGGTGTATCAACCCTTACAGGGGATCCTATGGGTGGATGGATCCAATATTCGCTGTCACCTACGACCTCTGCCTGGTTAGCGCAGTATTTCTATGAAGAATGGAAATTCGGTCAGGATACAATTTTCCTGCGAAATACTGGATATCCCTATTTGCATGAGGTTGCAGTTTTTTTAGATAATCTTACGATTAAGGAAGAAAGAAAAAAAAGATTACCCCTGAGTTCCAGTCCCGAAATGGGCGATAACTCTATTAATGCATGGCATAAACAGCTCACAAATTTTGATCTGGCCCTTATTCGATCAGTCTATACTGAAGCATATGAAATGGCAAGATATCTCGGAAAAGACGATGAGGCCTTATACTGGCTCAGGGATTTGTCGTCTTGGCCAGATTTAGCTTTAGATAAAGACAAATCATTGATG
>CAZUYY010000422.1:0-3144 GCA_964624935.1 uncultured Prolixibacteraceae bacterium | reverse complement strand
TTCATTCCTGCATTTCTGTATTCCTACATTTTAGCATCCTTCATTTTTCATTCTTCATTCTTCATTTTTCATTATGTGTCCTCTTACTCCTCACCACTTTTTCGCCATTTCGCTATCTCGTCATTTCTTTTCTCGTCACGAAATTCCCCCTCCCTCTTGGGGGAGGGGGTTAGGGGGTGGGGTCGTCAGGGCCGGGTGAGGGGCTGTCAGGTGCCGGGAAAGGGGCTGTCAGCGCCGGGGGTTGGCGTCACTCTGTGACTTTAAAAAAATTCCTACTTTTGCACCCGCAAACTAACCCCACTGCCATGTACAAAATTCAATCTCACCCCATCATCGAGATCAGCCCCGCCGAAACAACCACCTTCCTCTACGAAGGAAAACAGATCACCGGAGAAAAAGGCTTTACCATCGCCGCCGCCCTCCATCAGGCCGGCTTCCCCATTCACAGCCACAGCCTGAAAAACCGCGAAAGAAGCCTCGAATGCGGAATAGGCAAATGCGGCGCCTGTGAGATGCTCGTCGATGGCCAGATAAAAAGGATCTGCATCACAAGGGTCGACAATGTCAGAGAAGTCAGCGAGATCCCCCATGACTATGCCCCTTACCGTACAAACTACGTCAAAGAAAAATCGGTAAACGTCTTTAAGACCACGGTCGCCATCATCGGAGCCGGCCCGGCAGGACTGGCAGCACGCGAAGAGCTGAACAAGCATTCCGTTCCCAACATCGTGATCGACAACAACGACAAGATCGGAGGACAGTTCCTCATGCAGACCCACCAGTTCTTCTTCTTCGAGAGTGAACAGAAATTCGGAGGCATGCGTGGTTTCGACATCGCCAAAACCCTCGCCGGCGACAATACCAGTGGGATCTTCCTGAATTCAACCGTTTGGGATATTTTCGAAGGAGGAAGGATCGCCATTAAAAATATTATTACCGAAGAGATCTATTTTGTAGATGCCGAATACCTGATTATCGCCACCGGCGCAGTGCCTTTCATGCCGACGTTTGAGAATGATGACCTTCCGGGCGTTTTCACTGCCGCAGTGGTTCAGAAAATGATGAACATCGAGCTGACCCTGCTCGGGAAAAATATCCTTACCGTCGGCGCCGGCAATATTGGATACCTGACATCCTACCAGTTAATGCAGGCAGGCGCACACGTGAAGGCGATCATCGAAGCCCAGCCTTTCGAGGGTGGCTTCCCGGTGCAGGCCAACCGCGTCCGCCGCCTTGGCATCCCGGTCCTTACATCTCACACGCTTTTGAAAGCCATCCCGAATGAAAACCACGATGGCATCACCGGTGCCGTGATCGCAGAATGTAAGAATTTCAAGCTTATCCCCGGCACCGAAAAGCTGATCGATGGGATCGACGCTATTAATATATGTACAGGCCTGGTTTCCGACGATCAGTTGCTGATCATGGGCAATGATATCTTCGGAAGAAAATGTTTCGGAGCAGGCGATGCCATCCGCATTGGCGAAGGCACCAGTGCCGTGGTTCGCGGCAAACAGGTCGCCTTCGAGATCCTCCAGGAAATGGGCGAGAAGTTCGACTATAATGCCTTCCTCGTCACTTCAAAAGAATACATTGATTCGCAGCAGAGCCCCATCCGGATCATCGGAGAGCCTTACCTGCCGACGCCGGAAAGGATGCAGGAAAAAGGTTTTGTGCTGATCGACTGTCTGTATGGTTTTGCTTGTAATCCCTGTGCTTTTGCCTGTGAAAAAGGCGCCATTACAAAATCTTCGACAAGCACCGTGCCTGCCATCGACTTCGGAAAGTGCACGGGCTGCATGGATTGCGTCTTCCAGTGCCCGGGCCTCGCCATTTTTGGCTATAACCTTAAGAAGGACTGGCTCTTCCTGCCGATAGAATACGAAGTCACTGAAAAATCTGCATGTTTTTTGGTAGATAATAATGGAAAAAAACTTGGAGAAGGTATTGTCGAGAAAATACTGAGGAAACCCAACAAGACGAACATTGCAAGAGTTAAATCGCTGGATGTTCATGGAGAAGACCTTGCAAATGTCAGGGGTTTTGTGGTAAAAGAAAATTATCCTGAACCCATTGAATTCAAGCCTTACGAGTACAAAAGTACAATGCCTACTTATATTTGTCATTGTGATGATGTTACAATTGATGAGATCCTCGAAGCCATTGGTGACCGGAAATTCATTTCTGTGGATGAAGTCAAGCATACTACCCGCCTTGGAATGGGAGCCTGCAGAGGAAAACGTTGCGTCAGGCGTCTGAAGCAAAACCTGGCCGGTTCAGGCATTACGATCGTGGGTGAACCTACTCCCCGCGGCCCGCTTGCAAACCAGGTCATGATGGGAGAACTTTATCCCCGCACAACTCACGAACGTGTGATTACCACAATGAACGGGAATCAGCCCAAAAAGATAAAGGTAAAATCTTTCATAGCCGGTGGAGGCATAGGTGGAAGCGCCCTGTTCAGATATCTCAGCGAAGAAAAGATGGATCCCGTAATGATCAATTATGGCCGTGGCTCGTCCTGGCGGAATATCGCAGGTGGCCGTCCGAATTTTTCTTTACCTGAACTATCTGAAATAGCCGTCCGGAATCATGAGATTTTCAAGGATCTCCAGCAGCTTCATGACATAAACTACCGTCCCATCAACTATGTCACCTTTGCCCATGATCAGGCAATGTACGATGCCCTGGTCGAATCAATGGCCTGGTCGAATGCCTATATGGTTGCTCCAAAGGATTTTCAGAGGGAGATATCGCCACGCCTGAATCCTGCCCTTACCACATATATCTCTGCCCTGATCACAAAAGATTGCTGGCAGGCCACCCCGGGTCGTGTCATCGATCTGTTACGCAGGATCGGGATCGATCATGGCGGCAAAGTCGAAGAAGATTGCCGTCTGGTTGATGTAAGAAAGGAAGGGAATCGCTATTTCATCCTCACCCTGAATCACGAGAAAGCATACGTTGAATACGAAACCGAAGTCTTCATCAATGCATTAGGATATGGAGGAGAAAAAGCTGCCCGCATGCTCGGCTTTGAAACAGGCTTATTCCATGTAAAGCACCAGGCCTTTATCACTCGCAGGCTTCCGATGCTCGGCATCGATGGCGCCCCGCTTGGAATGCTCATCGACCGCAGAAAAT
>CAZUYY010000421.1:0-3155 GCA_964624935.1 uncultured Prolixibacteraceae bacterium | reverse complement strand
TATCTGTATCATAAACCTTAGAAAGAGCTAGTTCTGTTGAATCTACAAAATCATGATATCTTACTAATTTAGTTTTTTTTGAATAATCCGCATTGTCAGGCTTTTCATTTAAGACTCCAGTACCATTTTCGAAATCAAGGTATATGAATCCCCTGGAAGTCGTTATTTTTTCTTTTACATAATAATTTCCAACGCTCGGGTTTTTAAATAATTTTATCGAATAAATAATATCTTCAACAAAACAAAAACCATATTCTCTAATTTTTTCTGAATCGAAAGTGTATTCTATTTCTATATAGTCTATATTCCTTTTATCATTTTTAAAATAAATGTTGTCGAAACCACCAAGCATGTCTATTACATACTTTCGCAATCCAACTCCGGCAACTCCTTCTTTTAATAGTCGTAGAGTTTTCAGAAAATTCGATTTACCAGCCCCGTTTATACCAACAAGAATATTTAAGTTCTTGTCTATCGGGAAGTTTTCGCTTTCCAAACTTAAGAAGTTTGTTATCTTAATTGACTTTATCATTCTACAAATGTTTCTATAAATTTATTTAGCAAATTTAGTCCGATTTTAAGAATATCCTAATGATAATAAGCTGGTTTCAGGTCAAATTATTGCTACCAACTCATTTTTACATGCAGAACATAACTCTGTTGATATTTACTTTTTATTGGTAACACGAATATTTGAATTGATGATTGATAATTCAAAGTTAGCAATCTTTTTATTTGAATAGATTGGCACATGAAAAAAGCCTGCCAGAATTCTCCGACAGGCTCAAACTAACACCTATGAAAACAGCTACGAACGGTTCAATGATTATCCAATGGGCGGATTTGGATCCATAACCAGGTTGCCTTCATAAAAGGCCATCGGTGACCCCTGTTTACAGAGAAAGCCGAATTTATGGCCTTTATCCTTATCGATTTCCTCACCCCAGGTTGTCTCTATGGTTTCGATATGGACAAGGTTGCATGGCTCTCCGATCAGGTATCGTTTGTTTGATGCACAGTTCTGAATGATGACAATTCCCTTGAAATCGATCCCGAAGTTCTGAATCCATTTCTGAACTGCCTTTTCGATTCCTGGATAGAAGCCTTCCAGTGCGATCTCGTATCCGCCGCAGTCCTGATTAGAGCCTTTAAGCTTCTTCTGAGAAGGCTTGATTGTTCCCTGTGTCATATAGAAGCTGTGCATGAATTTGCCGGTCTTCATTGGAATATCATCAACAATGGTCACTCCATCGGCATCCCTTTCAGGGAAAGTCGTCCAGTCGATATCTTCTTCCTGGATAAGGATGATCTCAGATTTTATCCCACCGCCGCCACCCGCATTTCTCACGGCGGGTTTTGCAAGGTCAAATAATGCTATGGTCATGATTTTTTGATTTTAAATATTAAGCTGGAACATAAACAAACACTGCCTCTTCAATTCCGAAACCAACCGATTCATACCAGTCTGCAAAAACTTTGATCTGACGGTCAACACTCTCGATTGATATGCTGGATGCCCCGTTGTTTCGGTTCATCAGCCGGATGAAATTCTCTTTTGGAGTAGTAAAAATAATGTCTTCTCCCGCCATTGATGGCAATGGAGTAAGCGTAAGGTTTGTCCCTTCAAGCATGGTTTTCATGCCATCGTAATTCGTGTCGGTGCCATGAAGATCACGACGTTTTTTATGGTATGCGGCAAACCACTTACGGGAAAGGAAAATGTTCATCGCCATATCTTTGTAAAAGTCCCCTACCTGGTCGCCAAATGACTCCAGTTGATCAAAAACATTGTCTACGGTGAGCGGTTCCAGTGTGATGAAATTCATGTTTGATCCGCCGGCTGTGTGCTTATTTTTCAAAATAGTAACAAAGCCGTCCATTGAAAGGCCCAGTGCCTGTGCGGTACCTTCAACCGGTGCAACATACGTTCCTTTTCCGATCAGTGCCAGTTCACGGTTATCGTTTACCTTTGGGATGATTAGTTGTTCGATAATGTATTTTGAGATTGGCCATGCCTTGCGGTCAATCGACTCATCACCCATGAACCCGAGCCATGAATCCATGATCTCATCCGGATAGAATGAAAGGTCGATCTTATGCCGGCGCTGCATGATCTCAACCGGAGTAAATGCAGCTTTACCTTTTGGAGTCCATCCTTCCTGGAATCCCTGAACCAGATCTGAGATCATAGCCTTTGTAGCACGGTAAACCAAATCCTGGGACTGCTTGGTAGTCATGAAGGTTTCGGAGTAGGTTGGTTGGGTCAATAGCCGTAAAATATCTTTTTGGTTCGTTCCTACATACGTCCCGAATGCGGCTTTAAATTGGGCTAATGAAATTGTTTCGACCATGGATATAAAAATTTATGTTAAAGATTACGAACAGAATTCATCTGCAATTTTGTCGTGTGCATAAACCGGTTCATCAGGGCCACTTTCAATTTTATCTGCATCTTTGACGGTAACGATTGGGGTGGCAGCATCTTCCTGCTGTAAAGCCAGAAGTTCCGCTTTGGTAGCTGCATGACTTTGCTGTTCATCGGAAAGCAGCGTTTCTAATTCCTGGTTGAGGGTAATGACATTTCCCAGTTCGTCATTAAGCTGCTGAACTCTTTCAGTAGTTAGTTCCTGAGCTTCCAGATCAGCAGGGTCCATTTTGAAAAAGCTTTGAATGGATTTCCAGGTTTCTTTGATCTTCATATTTTTTTGATTATTAGTTTCATTTTCTTTAGACAGTTCAATAGGACCTGGTGATAGATCCGATGATACTGAAATAGCATAGTCCAGAGATCCGATCTCATCGATTAGCCCAAGGGCAATTGCCTGCGGGGCAAAATAAATCTTACCGGTCAATGTTGAATCATCAACCGCAGGCCGGTTGGTCTTAATTGAAGTTAAAAATTTGCTATTGATCACATCCAGAACATTCTTCTGATAAGGCTCATAGTTTCCATCCAGCACCTCGTTAATGTCTTTGTTCTTATCCACCGAAAGTGTTGCATAGACTTCGTGGAATTTTACTCCCATTGCTTCCAGCGAGGGTTGAAGGTCTTCCACCATGAGCATCGTGCCGATAGAACCGATGCGATCGAGGTCAGAGCTTGCGATGATCTTTGATGCCCCGGATATGATCCAGTATGCAGCACTTGCAGCCAT
>CAZUYY010000420.1:0-3158 GCA_964624935.1 uncultured Prolixibacteraceae bacterium | reverse complement strand
TGCTCATACGTTCAAGGTAACGTTTGCTGATCTCGATGTTCTCGGTCAGTGGCTGCTCGGAGAGATCGAGCATATGTGAGCTGAACAAGGGCTTCCCGTTCTTCTTGAAATACGCCTCACCAGCTTCCAGCAAACCATCTACCCAGGGGAGTAATTTCTTAGCTGCATGATCTGTATGAACAATCACCGGGATACCGTATAATTCCGCCACTTCATGAATGTGCATTGCACCGGAGATTGATCCCTTAACGGAAACAACTTCATTGGTATTTGAAAGAGATTTCCCGGCATAGAAAATCCCTCCGCCATTTGAAAACTGGACGATAACGGGGGAATTCACGGCTTTCGCTGCTTCCAAGATAGCATTTACTGTATCTGTTCCTGTCGCATTAACGGCAGGGATAGCAAACTGGTTAGCTTTTGCAATGCGGAAGATCTCCTCGAGGTCTTCTCCGGCGGCTACACCCGGAGCGACTTTATTTGATATTTTTTCTGACATAGTATATTGGTTTAAAATTTTTTTCAAAGATAAGCAAATTCAGGCGGACAGGCGGACGTGCGGACAAGTTAAAAAAGGAAAAGAATGACAAGATAAATTAAGAATTAAGAATTACGACACTCTCTCTTTCTTTCCTGTAATACAGAACTGTTTTACTGAATGCTTCTTCAGTACTGTATTTTGGGAAAAATCCAAAATCTTTAAAGGCTTTTTGGGAGGTGAATGTGAAATCTGTACAAGTGTAGGTTACTGCAAAACGGCTCATTTTCGGGGTGTACCTTTTAACAGGCCTTACAATAAATGCGACAAATTCTGACATCGTACCCACTAACATTGCAAATCTTTTCGGCAGCCAGAGGTTCTTTGGCCAGATTTTGTAACCTGCTTCTTCAATGATCCGGTCATAGAAAGAAAAGAAATTTGAACCGGGGCCATCGGTGATAAAATAGGCATTCCCGGTCACTGAGTTATTGTTGGTAAGCAGGGCCTGAATGGCAAGAATATGAGCATGTGCAATGTTGCCGATATATACATGCTGGCATTTGGATCTGCCGTTGCCAAGCCGGACATAAAAGCCTCCTTTTGCCATATCGAGAAGTGAACCTATATGATAAGGATCTCCTTCCCCATAAACATCGGCAGGCCTGATGATGCAGGCTTTCAGATCCTCACAGGAACAGTCAAGAACAAGTTTTTCGGCTAAATATTTGCTGGTACAATAGCTCGTCGGTTGTTTTACGGGATAAGGAATGCTTTCATCGATATCAACCAGGGGTTTTCCACTGAATACTGCATCGAGTGAACTGGTAAAGACGAGGAATTTAACCTTTTGTTCCTTACATGCCCTGATAATATTTTTTGTTCCTTCGACATTCACCGACAGAATTTCTTTTTCAGATTTTGTTCCCCAATCGACAATAGCGGCAGAATGTATCACGACATCTATGTTGTTGCAGGCTTGCAATACATTGTTGTAATCCCTGACATCGCCTTTGATCATTTCGATACATGGATCCGATACCCCATGGTATTCATCGAGGTCAAAGATCCTTATGAGGTCAGGTTTAAAAGGGCAGGTGGAGTCAATAAGTTCGGCAACAATTGCTTTTCCCATGAAACCGGAGCCGCCGGTTAATAGTATGTTCGTCATAGATTTTAGTTGAAAATTGATGGGAGTAAAAGTAAGTCAATACAGGAAATCAGACGTTAAATTTTAAATTCAGATCACTGTAATCTGAAATTGATTGGGAGATTGAATTGTACTCTTATGGGAACTCCCCGTTGTTTGCCGGGGATCCATTTTGGCATATTCTTAATTATCCTGATCGCTTCTTCATCGCATCCTCCGCCAATACCACGAAGTACTTTAATATCAGTCAATGAGCCATCAGTTTCAACAACAAAAGTCATATAAACTTCACCCTGAATACCCAATTCTTTTGCTTCTTCAGGGTATTTGAGATTACTTTGTAAAAATTTAATCCGTGCCTCATCTCCTCCCGGAAAGCCGGGCTGTTCTTCAACCACAGTAAATATTTCTTTCGGTTCCTGGGAAGAATTTGATAGCTTCTTTTCTGTAATATTCTTCTCCAATGGCATTTCTCCCTGTTTTACCAAGTCTGCTTTTTGTTGATTTGTAACAGGTACAACTGAATCCTTAACAGGAATTTTCAAAGGTTGAACATTGATTTTCCTTACCAAAGTCATGCTCACCGTTTTCTTAACCACTGTTGGTGGTTCACTATTCCTTATAACCGGTGTATTTCCCGCAGTATTACTTATTTCATTTTTTCTGACGGCGGAGTTGATAAAATCCGCCTTTTTCTTATTCAATAACAGAAGAGCAAAAAAGATTCCACTCATGAACACCAGGGTAAATACGATCCAAAATAACCAGTTATGAAATAAATTATGTTGATCACCATCATTAAGATCTTTTGAGGATTTTACCTTATCCAATATCTCCTTATGCAAATTGTTGATGGAAGTAATTGCAGGCCCGGGGCCTTTTTCTGACACCAGCAATCGTAAACCTTCAACGGCATCAGAACAGAGTTCACATTCACCCAGATGCTTAGTGACTTTTGATCTCTCATTGTCATCAAGCTGATCCAAAATAAGCCGGTAAATCACCTCTTGGGTGAGGCAATTATTTTTCATTGTTCATCAGGTTTTTTAGATGGCGTTTGCCGTTTTGGATATAACTTTTCACCTGGTTGTAAGTGTAATTTGTTTGTTGCATTATTTCCTCGTATGATTTCTTTTCAAGATAAAAAAGCTCAATACATTTTTTCTGCTCTTCTGGTAATCTGTCCAATGCAGGATAAAGATTCAGGTCAGGTTTGTCATGATCATCATTAGTCAGACTATCCGGAACGGACGATTCCATAAATTCACGTGATAATTCTTTTTCATTTTCATTCAGATACCTGATTTCCATCTGGTTTTTCCTCAACAGCATGAGGCAATGATTCCGCGTAACGATGTAGAGCCATCCTTTGAAATTCTCGATCAGTTTGTCAGGCTTATGGGCGATCACAATTTCAAATACCTGCATCACCGCATCTTTTGCTGTTTCTTCATCCTTCAGAAATTTCATGCAAACACCAAATAGCAGATGAATATACCTTGAAAATATTTCTTCTGCAGCCTGTCTGTT
>CAZUYY010000419.1:0-3159 GCA_964624935.1 uncultured Prolixibacteraceae bacterium | reverse complement strand
CTGGTTGTATGGATAACCGATGACCCTTGTACGTGGCTCTTCTGCAAAAACATTTTGTATTTGTTCAAGACTGTTATCAGTGCTTCCGTCGTTTACGGCTATCAGTTCCCAATCGAGACCGGAATCTTTCAGGTTTGAGATCATACCAAGCGCGGCATTCCTGATAATTGAACTCTCATTATAAAAAGGACACACAACACTTACTTTCATGCAAACCTCACTTTCGTTTTCGTTATAACACCGTTTTGATTGAATTCCGACTCTGAATGAGGATATTTTCCTCCCCTGATCTGTTCTTCCTCCATGTGTGCATAGCGGGAAGAACCCATATGAATGGTGGAAAATTTATCAAGATGAATAACCTTCTGAGTACTGTTCGATAAACTGTCTTCAATTGTTATCATCGCGTCTGAAAAACAAATGGTTCTGTTGAGTTTATCTCGGAAAGTTTTCTTGTTCCTCACCAATACGCTTACAAGCATGTCTTTTATTTTGTAAGCAAGTGCGGGTACACGTCCGATTGTAACCGTAAACAATCGAAACGCCATGAATAACCATGGGTTGAAGATTTTTTGATTGATAGCAACAAACGGGGCTTCTACCTTTACATCTGTTTCATTAACGATGTAAGATGAAATTCCCTGAGCTTGATTGCTGTACCACTTTTTACCAATCCGGAACAAATAGCCCGAGGATTGGAAGGCCAGGATCCCTGCTTTTTTGTCCCAGACCCGGATAACACCTCCTTTTTTACCACCGACAACAGCATAATAACAGGGAGTACTTTTCACTAACATTCCGCACTCCGGGAAATCCCACTGACCTGAACCAGCAAAGGGAAGAGTAATCGTGTGGCCTGATGGTAAATTGGAATTATAGTTCTCAAAAGCGAATATGTAATTATTGAGTACCGGGAACAGGTTGTAAGCGTCCATTTGCTCAAGTCCTACTGTTTTTCTTTTTTCGATATTTGAGCGCTGAAAAGCAGCTATGGATGCAGCATCGGGGCAAACCTGTCCAAGCATTTCATAAGCAGCCGGATAATAGAACATGGTGTTTCGGCTTGCATACTCACCGCCCAGGGAACCATCAGGATGAATAAAATACTTCAGGAATCCATTAGCGCGTCTCAGTGAAGCAAGAAGTTGTTCATTGCCTGATTTTTGCCAGATTCTTGCAAGATAGAAGGATCCATGCGTCTGATACCCGATATCGGCGCCACCGTATTCTTCGAACCATCCTTCATCTGATTGATGCTCATATATGCGCTGTATAAAATACCAGCAACGATCGGTGTATTTTTTATCCTCAAGCAGGATTCCTGCATTGTACAGACCTGCAGCAGCAGCGGCAAGATGATTTGACAACACCCCGTGTTTTTCGTCATTCCTGCATAACCAGGTACTGGCCTTCCCGAGTGCCGCCAAAATGGTTATTCTTGCTCCTTCGTCCAGATCAGCTTTCACCAGTTCATAGCCTTCGGTGAGATAAAATAGCGTAAAAGCAGTGGCTGCAAGTGAATGCTCAAAAGGATATGCTTCATTAAAAGACCCGTCGCCGGATTGTATACCCACCCAATATTCAAAACCGGCCCGAATCATAGCCAGGATATTTTTGTTTCCTTTCCAGGGATTATCAAAATTGTTTGCAGAATAAAGCCAGGAAAGTGTATAAATATATTCCTGGAAACGGGCCCCCGGAAAATCGGTGAACTTCCAGCACCAGTAAACACGATCTCCACATCCATAAGTCGAAGAAAAAGGTTCACGGTCAATCTGTGAAATAATTTGTGGTATTCGGGTGAGTATTTGATCAAGATAGATCTTCATGGTAATTGAATTAGTGGATGAAGAGTTTGAACCACCTGTTTAGGACGATAAGCGAAAACAACTGTTTGGATTTCATAAGTCCGGTATTCTCAAGATTAAGATTCTCCAGGAACGATTTCTCGAAAATACCCTTCAGATAGTTCTCTTCTCTGAATGATTCATAGAGTTTTTTAAACGTCGGTCGCTGGAAATACTCCTCAAGGGGTATGTAAAAGGGTGTTTTCTTCCGGTATATAATGTTTTTGGGCAGATATCTTTCCCCCAGTTTTCTCAGGATCAGTTTTTCTTTCCAGCACTTGACTTTATTATTGTCAGGAAGGCTTGATGCAAAATGGAACATTTTATGGTCCAGATAAGGTTCCCTGCCTTCAAGTGAATTCGCCATTGTCATTTTATCTAAGCGCATCATAATCAGATCCGGCAACCAGTCACGGTATTGTACATTCAGTATTTTATCAAGATCATTATTGCCTTTCAATTCCTGATCAGAGAAATAAGTTCCTGAATCTCTCAGTTCTGAAACAAAATCGGGTGTGTAATGAAATGCCAGCTCCCTTTCTGAGAAAAGTGTCATAAGGCTTCGATAGAGAGCCGGGATAGGAAGATGTTCAATATCGTTGAGAAAATACATGAGTTTTGTTTTACCATCTTCCCCCAGATCGGCAGGATACTCAAACACTTTGTTGATCAGCCCATGGGGAAGACGGGAAAAAGTCTCTCTTCCCATCCATCTTACAAGTCCTGGAATATATTTTTTGTACCTGCAAACAGCAAGCAAAGTCTTGTGGAACAGGTATCCCCCAAATACTTCATCAGCGCCTTCACCACTCAAAACCACTTTGACCTGCTGGCGTGCTGCCTTGGCCAGTAGATATGTAGGCAGTATGATAGCATCCCCTATTGGTTCATCAAGATGCCAGATAATTCGGTCCAGGTCCTCGAAATCGGAATCCTTACATGTTATTTCATGATGAACAGTGTCAAATAGCCTGGCAACTTCAGCCGCGTACCTTGTCTCGTCCTTATCGCTGTCAAACCCTATGCAAAAGGTGTGCAACGGTCCTGAATGCAACCTTGCCATGATCGCTACAACAATACTTGAATCAACCCCGCCGCTGAGAAAGGCTCCTACCGGTACATCTGAAACGAGCCTTAGCTTCACGGATGTCTCCATGAACTCCTGTAGCCGGTCCACGGCTTTCTCCATTGAAATCTTTATTTTGTCTTGGGCGAATTCCGGAATCCAATATCGGGTGATGCTGATTTCTCCCTTACAGAATCGTAATATTGAACCGGCCGGAAGCTTATTTACGTCCTTGAACATACTTTT
>CAZUYY010000418.1:0-3159 GCA_964624935.1 uncultured Prolixibacteraceae bacterium | reverse complement strand
TTGAGGTGATCAGTATCCTGTTGCTGGCCGCTATGATCGGGTCAATTGTAATTGCCAAGAAAAGAAAAGATTAATGAATTAATATTAAATCCCATGTTTGAAGGAGTTCCATTAACCTGGTTTCTGATTGTAGCCACCCTGATGTTCTTCATAGGTATATATGGCTTCCTGGTCAGAAAAAATCTGATCACAATCCTGATGTCACTCGAACTGATCTTAAATTCAGTAAACATCAATTTTGTGGCATTCAACAAGTTACTTTACCCACAACACCTGGAAGGTATGTTCTTTACGGTTTTCATCATTGCTGTGGCCGCCTCAGAAGCGTCAGTAGCTATTGCTATTATTATTAACATCTACCGGCGACTGGTTAACATTGATGTAGAAAAGATGGAAGAAATGAAATACTAATTGATAATTGTTAATGAGCAGAAAAGTAGAGTTTATTATTTGTAAATAAAACGATATGATCAATTTCGGGTATACTATTTGGATCGTTCTGATACCACTGTTCTTCTTCGTCCTGATCGGATTCTTTGGAAACAGGTTCAAACCGGTCGTTTCAGGGATCGTAGGCACTTCAGGGCTTTTTATATCTATGGCATTATCTTATTATACAGCCTATCAATACTTTTTTGTTGCCCACCGAGCCGGGGAAGTTTTCAGCAAAATAATTGGATACAACACAGTCTGGCTGAACTTGACAGAAAAACTCCATGTCGACCTCGGGGTTCTTCTCGATCCGATCTCAATCATGATGCTGATCGTCGTTACCACGGTTTCTTTCATGGTGCATCTTTACAGTATCGGCTATATGAAGGGGGAAAAAGGATTTGAAAGGTTCTTTGCTTTTCTCGGTTTGTTCAGTTTTTCAATGCTGGGTCTTGTGGTTGCAACGAACATTTTCCAGATGTATATTTTCTGGGAGTTGGTTGGCGTCTCCTCTTATCTTTTGATTGGATTCTATTATACAAAGGATACGGCTGTGGCTGCATCCAAAAAAGCATTTATCGTTACCCGTTTTGCCGACCTGGGGTTTCTTGTCGGTATCCTGATCCTTTCATTCACCACAGGAACCTTCGATTTTATAACCCTGACAGACCCCCACGGCACAGCCATCACACAGGGTGGCGGGATCATGTTTCTGGGACTGTCAACAATGACCTGGTCGATGATCTTTGTTTTTATGGGAGGCGCAGGTAAATCTGCCATGTTCCCGTTACATATTTGGTTACCGGATGCCATGGAAGGTCCGACGCCGGTTTCCGCATTGATCCACGCTGCAACAATGGTTGTTGCCGGTGTTTATCTGGTTGCCCGTATGTTTCCTATCTTTCATTTTTCTGCGCCCGTTGCACTGGATGTGGTAATGTATGTCGGGGCATTTACATCAATCTTTGCCGCAGTAATAGCCTGCACACAATTTGATATAAAACGGGTCTTAGCCTATTCGACTTTATCGCAGATCGGAATGATGATGTTCGCTCTTGGCGTTTCCGGTTATGGAGAAGAGGCTGGCCTGGGATTTATGGCATCCATGTTTCACCTGTTTACCCACGCTTTCTTTAAAGCTCTTTTATTCCTCGGTGCCGGGGCTATTATTCATGCCGTTCACAGCAATTATATGAACGATATGGGAGGATTGAGAAAACAACTTCCTATCACACATATCACGTTTTTAATTGCCTGTCTTGCCATTGCCGGGATTCCACCTTTATCCGGATTCTTCAGCAAGGATGAGATCCTGGCCGCCAGTCGTGATAAGAGTATGTTTATTTTTATCCTTGGATTGATAATCTCTGCTCTGACAGCATTTTACATGTTCCGTCTTTACTTCTCAATCTTCTGGGGGAAACAACAACAGTATCAACATGCGCCCCATGAAGCGCCGAAAGTCATGACTATCCCTCTGATGCTTCTTTCATTGGGGGCAATCTTTGCCGGACTTCTCCCTTTTTCTTCATTTGTCACATCAGATGGAATTCCACTGGTTACGCACATCGACTTTACTGTGGCTATTCCTGCAATAATGGTGGGTGTTCTCGGTGCTCTTACGGCCATGGTTTTTTACCTGAAAGAAACCAATATCCCGGGAAAGATATCTGTATCCCTGGGTTGGTTTTACACAACCGTATATCATAAATTCTATATAGATGAGATTTATCTTTTTATCACCAAAAAAATCCTTTTCAATTATGTTTCCCGGCCTGTAGCATGGTTCGACCGCCATATAGTGGACGGCTCCATGAATGGGATTTCCTATGTTACAAATGAAGTCTCTGCACGGATAAAAGGTCTGCAATCGGGACAATTACAACAATATGCCTGGGTTTTTGTGACAAGCGCTGTAGCCCTGGCGTTGGCATTCATTTATTTATGGACGAATTAAATTATTGAACGAATGGATATCCTGACCTTATTTATTGTAATTCCTGTTCTTACCATGATTGGGATCCTTTTTTGCAAGGATCATAAGCAGGTTAAATGGACTGCGGCCATCGGTATGGGTTTGCAGCTGATGAGTGCAGCGACCCTGATCATCCTGTTCCTGATAGAGCGGAATGCAGGGAATACGGCTGAAATGTTATTTGTAAAAGACCTGGTATGGTTCCCGAGCCTGAACATTCATTACCTTGTCGGGGTTGATGGGATCTCTGTCGCGATGATTGGCCTGACAGCGATGGTCATTTTTGCAGGGATCTTTGCTTCCTGGGAAGTTGAAGATCTCCATAAGGAATTTTTTATTTCCCTGATCCTTCTTTCAACTGGAGTATTTGGCTTTTTCATCTCTCTTGACCTGTTTACCCTTTTCCTTTTTTACGAACTTGCCGTTATCCCGATGTACCTTTTAATTGGTATCTGGGGGAGTGGTCCGAGAGAATATTCAGCAATGAAACTGACCCTGATGTTGATGGGTGGTTCCGCATTGATCCTGGTAGGTCTATTAGGGTTGTATTTTAATTCCAACCCTTCGGGTGGCCAGCTTACATTTAGTCTTATTGCAATTTCAAAGGTTCATATCCCCGTTGAAGTCCAGAGATTTTTCTTCCCATTTCTATTCATTGGATTTGGAGTGCTCGGAGCTTTGTACCCATTTCATACATGGTCGCCTGATGGTCATGCTTCTGCACCTACAGCAGTTTCTATGCTTCATGCCGG
>CAZUYY010000417.1:0-3167 GCA_964624935.1 uncultured Prolixibacteraceae bacterium | reverse complement strand
AAGATCACGATTAAAAAACGGGGTTGCCAGAAAGATGTCGTTCGCATTTGCGATATAAGGAAATATAGGATGACTATAGCGGTTCTCATCCTCCCTTACTTCGAGAAAAAGAACTTTTGGTTTTTTCATCCGGAGAATTTCCTTCAATAAGACAGGATAGATATTCATCCCATAACGGCAGTATCCAAAATTGACAACATTCACGGATGGCATTTTTAATTGCTCTTCGACAACTTTATCCATGATCCCATTAATGGTACGGGAAGAACCAAAAAATACTACATCAACAGGATGATTATTCCGATGCACACGATCGTAAACCCAGATTCCACGCCAGGAACAATCTTCCTTTAATTGAATGAACCGTTGTCTTTGGTCGATTGGGACCAGGTATACAAAAATGATCAGCGGCAATAAGAAGAACAGGATATTTAGAATAATTCGTCTCATCCCCTTCATTGATTATCGTGATTTAAAAATGAAAGTAGATAAAAGTATTGGTTTCAGATTTCCCAAAATAACAAATGATTAAAACCAGAAAGTAATATGTTCCCCATCTCAGGGGTTGCGGCAAATTGATGAATGATTTACCAGATGTACCAAAATAGAATTTATATTCAATATAAACGACTGCGGGGATAAGGAACAGTAGAAATCCTGCGTCCAACAGAGTAAGGCCCTGATGATTCAGGATTCCATTTATGGATTGAAGGGCAATGATCATCTGATCATTCTTCCAGCCAGTAAAAAGGCCTGAAATGATCCGCAATGAAGTTCCAAGGTTCGGTGCACGAAAAAAAATCCAGGCAAAACATACCAGTATAAAAGTCACAATAATCTGTATGGAATTATAAATATTTTTGTACGCAAAGAGTCCTGTTTTTTGATAAAACCGTTTTTTTGGTTTTTGTGTCAAAGAACCAATTATAAGATAAAAAGCAAATACACCACCCCAGACAATAAAATTCCAGCCCACACCATGCCACAGGCCACATAAAAGGAATGTAACTGAGATCGCAATGGAATAGATATACTTTTCGGTTGCCACGCCGGCATATCTTTCTTTCTTCATTATGCCGGAAAGATAATAAGCCAGCGGGAGAAAGATATAATCCCTTAGCCAGTGGGATAAAGTGATGTGCCAGCGTGCCCAGAATTCCTTTACCGATTCAGAAAGATATGGGCTATTGAAATTCCTGGTCAACTTAAAGCCAAGGATTTTCGCGGCACCGCGAGCAATATCAATGTATCCCGAAAAATCCATGTAGATCTGAAACGCAAACAGCAATGTGGATATTACTACCAAAGGACCATGCCAGTTCAGTTTGTTGTTGTATATGGCGTCAACAAAAGAAGATAATTGATCAGCTAATACTAATTTTTTAAAAAATCCCCACAACATCAGTCTTATCCCGCTTGTCACTTCGTTGTAATTAAAAATATGTTGTTCCCGCAATTGTGGAAGAAAATGCTTTGGTCTTTCAATTGGCCCCTGGATTAACTTTGGAAAAAAAGACACGTAGCAGGCAAAATATCCCAGGTGCTTTTCGGCCTTACTGTTTTTTCTTTTTATTTCTATCAGATAGCTTATGTTTGTAAATGTAAAGAATGAAATTCCAAGCGGCATAAGAATCCTGTTCACTACCGGATCTCCGGATTGGGAAAAATAAGCATTACTTGATATCATCCCTAATAATACATTTGAATACCTGAATCCGGCAAGAATTAAAAGGTTAGTTATCACCGCGAAGGTCAAGACTATGTTTCTTCTTACATTCTTATTACAATTATCAATACTAATCCCAAAAAAGTAATTTAAAAGAATACTAAAGAAAAGGACAACGGTATAGACAGGAATGGAGAAAATGTAGAAAATCAGAGAAGCCACAAGAAGTAATATCCATCTGATTCTATGTGGAAGAATATAATAGAAAACAGCAGTTAAAGAGAAAAAAACAAGAAAATTCAGTGAGGTAAAAAGCATTTTCGAATCTGTAACATTCAAACAAATTTAGAATAATTATCCAATATTATTGTCCCGGCAAATATGGGCTAAATTTTTTTCAGGTGCTAAACCCCACCCCACCCCAGGTCAAGTCCAAAGAGAATGGTGCAAAATGTAAATCCGAACCCCACCCCCGGCCCCTCCCCCAAGAGGGAGGGGAGTTGAGACAATATCGTTTAAGTTGAGTAATCGAATATTGATCAACGATTTTTGAAGGTGGATTAAAATTAGTTTTCGGAGGGAATTCAAGAATACACTTGCAGTAAAAATGGCGTGAGAATAAATCATCGGGAAGTTATAAGGGTAGTCTGCGACTTTTTAAGAATTTTAAAATTCATAAAGCCGGCGAGATATCCAATTCCATAGGCCAGGTGTTGAATGAAAAAGATCCAGGGCAGATAAAAGAGGAGATATAACTTCTTTTCAATCAAAGTATGTTTAACAGTAAAAAAGATATCGGATAGGAGATAGATCCCTATGCCGCCGATATATAGTAAAAGAAGAACCTGTGTGATGAAAATCCCCAACCAACCACAAAGTAAAAAAATTACAAACAGCGGTGGTATGAATTGTCGTATGGTGGCTGGTTTTTTTAATTTCATATTAACCAATGGTTTAAAAAACGCATATTGAAAAAACATTTTGAAGAGGGATGAAATATCAGAACGTGCATAATAGTGGATGGCAACTTCCGGTATTAGATAGATAGAGCCTCCATTTTCGATGATCCGGGCATTTAATTCATCATCCTGATTACGTAGAAGCTCTTCATCAAATAAACCGATTTTGTCAAATACCGTTTTGCGGAAACAACCGAAAGGAACTGTATCAACCTTGCGTATTTCTTTAACCCCCAGCCGGTAGTGTGAATTTCCAACGCCAAATACCGAAGACAAGGCAACTGCAATGGACCTGGCTTTCGGAGAATCGCTGGCAGGCTTGGTTATCCATACACCGCCCACGTTATCGGCTTCGAGTTCAAAGAGGTACCTGACCAGCAGTCTGATATAATTTTCGGGGTACTCTGAATGAGCATCCATCCTGATAACCACATCACCCCGCGATTTTCCAATACCCATGTTGAGGGCAAAAGGGACAAACCGTTTTTCATTTACCAATAATCGGATATAGGGGTGTTTTTGCTGGTACTCTCCGATGATTT
>CAZUYY010000416.1:0-3168 GCA_964624935.1 uncultured Prolixibacteraceae bacterium | reverse complement strand
TACTATTGGTAAGAAAAAGTGCAATTGCTATGACTGCTAAAATAATAACAGCGATAATAAATTTCCCGTTTTTCATCATAGCGGTCTTTACTTGTTTATTGGTGATGAGTCTATTGGCCGTGAATATTTTCTTGTACGAAGCTTTAATTTTACGAAACTGAAGATCAGGATCAGGATTATTGGGAGAAGTACATTAAGGATCTGCCAGAAAAGTCTGTTGCTCTCGAGTTTTGTTGAGTCGAGCATCCGGAGCGTAAGTTCCCTCGACCTGACGGTGATTAGACCGGACTCATCACAAAGATAGTTCATGGCGTTAAGAATAAATTCCCGGTTACCGAAAGTTTGACGGGTATATTGGTCATATCCGAGAGGCAGAAAATATCCCTGGGAGAATTGAATTTGATTCTTGATTATATCTCCGTCGCCTACCACAATCATTTTCGTCGGTTTATGGCTTTTTGGTAAAAACTGCAGATCTTTATTTTCGGAAAGTTCAGGTGGTATCCGAAACATAAAAGAAGAAATAAAATTTCCTTCCAGTAACACTGCAACTGGTTGAGGGCCTTGGTTATATTGACTTTCCTCTGCCGGTTTCTTTAAAATTTCAAGATCGATGTACACGGGTGCATTCACAGTCCTGGAATAAGGAGACGTAGTCAGCAGAATGGTTTTCTTCACTCCTTGGGCCTCAACTGTATCCAGGCTACTGATAAATTCGGTTTTAATAGAATTCAGTCCGTTAACGATGGGATGAGCAATTGTAGGTGTTAGGACAGGGAAGTAATACCATGGGAAGAAATCAAATTGAGGTTGGTCACCGATTTGTCCTGTTTTAACAGGAATGGGCAATGCGATCTTATCCATCACCAGGTTTGTATTCAACCTGACTCCGTAATTGAACAACATATCTTCCAGGTTTACATTATTGACCAGTCCCATCGTGGAATTGAATTTCTGAAGACTGTCCATACTTGCAAAAACCGGGTCAATCAACCAGAGTACTTTCCCTCCTCTCATAATAAACTGGTCAATCAGAAATTTATCTTTTTCATCGAAAGGTTTTGTAGGTTTAGCAATGATAATGGCTCTGAATCTATTTACCAGTTTGTCACTTGAAGCCCCTTGCAAGCGGATTGCCAGGCTGTTGATCTTATGGTTGATCGTTACCCGCTGGACATTATAAAATTCAGACAAAGCATTTTGTGCATCCTGGGTTTCAAGTTGGGACAATTCTCCCTGCCCCTGGATAAAGGCAATTTGTGGTTTGTTTGGTTGTACCAGTTTCTGGATAGCGCTTGCAAGATTATATTCAAGTGATTGAACAGAAGCATTGAGCGCTTTGTCAGCATTCTGACCCAGTTGTGACATGACTAACTGCACAGGTACTTCATGAGAACCATATGTCACAATTGCGCCTGGAAAAATTATCATCTGTGAAGCCTGACCCTTTTTATTCACCCCTATCACTGTAGGTTCTAAGCCTCTTTCGACAAGTAGTTTATATCCATCACTACGTTCCTTATTATCCGGGGTGGCAGATGGGTCTACAAATTCATATTGAATATGGTTACTATAGGCCCTGAATTCATCAAGCATCTCTTTGGTTTCGTTAGCCAACCTTCGGAATCCCGGCGGAAGATCACCTTCCAGATAAACTTTGAAAAACACATCATCTTTCAGACCCTTCAGCATTCTTTTTGTAGCAGGTGCAAGAGAATAACGCTTTTCTGCAGTCAGATCCAAACGGGTAAAGATAAAACCGGCAATGATATTGGCAAGTAATAAAATGATGATCCCAAGGAAGAGTTGGATAAGGTTGGAGCGTTTAATATTTTTCTTTTTATCAGTCATTCGCTTTCATTTATTTTTCCCAGTTGTCACGCCAGTGAGTATAAGATTTATTACCATTTTCTGCTCACCAGGGATATTTTAGTCAGTAGGATAAAAAAAATGGAAATACTGATAAAATATACCAGATCGCGGGTATCGATGACGCCACGGCTAATTGAAGAATAATGAGCATTGATCCCGATTGATTGGATTGCAAGGCCGATCTACCCCGAGAGGATAAAAGTGTAAAACAACTCAAAACCGATGTAGAAGAAACCGCAAAAGAAAACTGCAATTATAAAGGAAACAATCTGGTTGTCGCTAAGTGAAGAAGCAAAGCTGCCAATGGCCACGAATGTAGAACCCAGAAACAATAATCCTAAATATGAACCCCACATTCCCCCCATATCAAGGTTGCCGGGCGGAAGCCCAAGACGGTAAACAGAAAAGACATAGATGAATGTTGGGATTAAGGAAAAGATCACCAGAACAACACCTGCAAAATACTTTGCAAGGATGACTTGCAGATCAGTCAATGGTTGGGTCATCAGCAATTCGATGGTTCCGCTTTTCCTTTCATCCGCAAAAGAGCGCATCGTTATAGCAGGTATCAGGAAAAGAAAAACAAAGGGTGCAAGAATAAAAAGCCCGTCAATGTTTGCATAACCAAAATCAAGAATATTGAATTGCATAGGGACGACCCATAGGAACAGGCCAATCACCACTAAAAAAACGATGATGACGATATATCCAATAAGTGAATTTAAAAAACCATTGATCTCTTTTTTAAATAAAGAATACATAAATATTTTCGGTTAGGCGTGCAAAATTACAGATTTTAACTGATCTGTCGTTTGATATATTCTGAATAATCTATCAACCTCGGTTCATATTCTTCTTTCAGTAAATGGGACGAGATCAGAAAATCTGCTGTCGACCGATTGCAGGCCGTGGGGATGTTGTAGACAACTGTAATACGGAGGAGGGCTTTAACATCAACATCATGCGGTTGAGGTTGCATGGGATCCCAGAAAAAAATCAGCATGTCGATCAACCCATCTGATATCATCGAACCTAATTGCTGATCGCCTCCCAGGGGCCCGGATTTCAGACGCACAATCGGGCTTTCAAAACTTTCACCTTTTTCGAACCGGTTCCGGATTGTGTCCTCAACCATCCTTCCTGTGGTCCCCGTGCAGATCAGTTGATGTCCCAACAAGGTTCTGTAATTGAAGTCAACCCATTCTGCAAGGTCCTTTTTTCTGTTATCATGCGCTACAAGCGCAATCCTCTTTGATTTTTCCATTGTATGTGGACATTGGCATAAGCCGTCTAGAC
>CAZUYY010000415.1:0-3172 GCA_964624935.1 uncultured Prolixibacteraceae bacterium | reverse complement strand
GTGGTTATGAAAACAAAAAGTTATAAAAACTGGTGGTTTCTTACCATAAACGGCATCATTGCAATCCTGTTTGGCTTGTTATTCCTGTTTTATACTAAAGAATTGATCAATTTTATTATCACGGCTTTCGGTATCATCATTCTGGCTGTCGGGATAGTTTATCTGGTTATCGCAATCTACAATCTGAAAAAAGATAAAGGACTTTTTCTTAATTTTTTTCTGGGGATCATTTTCTTTGCAATAGGTCTTTTCATTCTCATATTCCCAAAAATTTCACTTGGGGTATTCCTTGTTTTAATGGGAGTTTGGGCAATCGTGGTTGGAATTTTCCAACTTATTATCTTGAAAAATGTCGGGAAAAATTTTCCCGCCAAGAACCTGCTCCTGTTCAATGCTTTACTTATAAGTGTCATGGGTTTGATCATGTTTTTCAATCCTTTTGAATTTACAGACTTTGTGGTTAAACTCCTTGGCTTCTTTAGCATTATTTTCGGGCTTGTGATGATATACCTGTCGTTTAAAATTCGAAAAGTCTTAATGAAAACTGAAAAAGAAGTTGGAAACACTTCAATGACAGGATAATCCAATCACAGAGTAATATTCACCTCAATGGGTTAAAAGGGCAATCTGAATACCCACTATAACTAATAAAGAATTCGATCAAAATTATTTTTATAACTTAACAAAACAACTATGAAAACGGCACAAATTTTTCTTCAGGCTGACAATAGCAGTGACGAAGAAACTCCAATAAAGACAGGAGCAGGTAAACTATTAAAATCTGTACTTATAATTTTTATGTTAATATTGATAACTCTTATGTCCTCTTGTTTCGTCCGTGCCCCAGAACATGAAAGGCATGGAGATAGGCATCATGACTATGAGCATCATGACAATGAACATCATGATTAATTGAATTTGATCGCAAGACTGGAAAGATCATTGACCTGTTTCTGCTTTTTGTCGTACATACCCATGGTGGAAGTACCAGGATGACAGATATAACAGGCTGGGCAGGAATAATATGTAGAATAACATGGGAACATTCCAAAAATAAGCAAAAATAAGGATACGGGTCAGCATAAAGCCAAAGCTTATAAATCCGCCAAGCCCTTCACGCCAAAATCCGACTATCAAACCTCCGATATACAGACCGAAAAGGAGGAGAAGCAGGTAATTTATTACCTGTGATGTGTTTGCGCCTGAGGAATGCCTCCATATGCCGCCCTCGCCAATGGGCAAAAACAGGATAAGTATGATAAAAATAAGTGCAACGCTTCGTGCGCCTATGCGGAAAATGTACAGCCATAATATTTTGTTCCTGTTTTTTGTTTCCATGACTTTTTATTTGCATCCGCCACCTAAACTCCGGTACAGAGTTACAATGGCCTTTAATTGTTGAACCTGGTCGCCGATACTGTTCAACTGCGCTGCTAATAAGCTCTGCTCAGATGTCAGTACATCTGTATAGTTGGTATTGGCGGTATATTTAAGCAGTTCTTTCGTAAAATCCACTGATTTCTGTAGAAAGTCAATCTGCTTCGACCGGATCTTCATTTTATCTGTGGCTACCTGATAATCGTACAATGCATTTGATACTTCCTGACCCGCATTCAATAGCGCTTTTTTAAATGTGGTGAGATATTCTTCCTCAAGCGCCATGGCCACAGACAGGCGTTGTTTGTTCAGGCCATGGTTAAGAATGGGCTGTACCAGTCCGCCGACAATATTTCCAAATAAAGAAGAGGCACTGAAAAACTGGGAAATATTTCCGTTTGATAAGCCGCCCGCCGCCGTAATCGTCAATGAAGGATAAAAATAGGTCCTGGCTACATTGGTCAATTCAAAATAATATTGTAACTGATATTCAGCTTCCTGCACATCCGGCCGGTTGGCCAATAACTGTGCAGCTACTCCCGTTTGCAGATCGCTTCGAACCTGCTGGTTTTTTAGGCTATCCCTTGCAATGCTCCCCGGATTCCGGCCGAGCAAAATACTCAACGCATTTTCTGTTTCCCGGATATTTTGTCTCAGATCCGGTATGGTTACCTCGGCTGAATACCGGTTAGCCTCACTTTGTACCACGGCTGCCCCGGTCACTACATCACTTTCCTTTAGCAGTTTCATGGTCTCTACATCCTGCATCCTGTTCTCAACTGTTTTAATAGTTACTTGTAACTGTGCATCGTACGCCAGCAATGCATAATAGTCAGTCGCGATATCTGACACCAATTGTGTTTGCACGGCCTTTTTATAAGCGTCGCTTTGCAGAAGTCCCGCCAATGCCGCCCTTTTTGAACTTTTCAGCTTACCCCAGATATCAATTTCCCAGCTTGCACTTCCATATAATTGGTAAAGTTGGATTCCACGTCCTGTATCGCCAAACTTTTGAACTGAGCCATTGGCAAGTACTTCCAAAGTGGGGAAAAATGCCGCATTGCTTTGGCGCAGATTGGCCATAGCCTGTTTTATGCGGGCCATAGCAATCTTCAGATCAAGATTTTTGTCAATTCCCTCCTGTATTAAGTGTTGAAGCAGTGTATCACTGAACATCTTCTTCCACGGAATATCAGCAATGGTTGAAGTATCATCAGTTATTACATCACGGTACAATTTGTTATCTGTTAAACCATCCGGGCGTTTATAGGTCTTTGTGACCTTGCACGAAGCTAAAATTAAAACAGCCATCAGCAAGAGCAACAAGACCTTAACTGTTTTTATTTTATTTATCTTTTTCATTGTTCATTTTATCAATCGTTGGTAGCCACCATGATACTGCCCTCATCTTCACCATCTTCCATTTCAAGGGTATTACCCCTGAATTTTTCCTGAAGGGTCTGGAAAATCACAAATAATACAGGTGTTACAAAAACGCCCAGTAAGGTACCAAACAGCATACCCCCGATGGCACCCGTTCCAATTGACTTGTTACCATTGGCACCTACACCGGTGGAAAACATCAGCGGCATCAATCCGAAGACAAAGGCGAATGAAGTCATTAAAATAGGACGTAACCGGGCCTTTGCCCCTTCAATGGCTGCCCCAAGGATGGCCATACCCTTCTTTCTTCTTTCCAGGGCAAAGGTGATAATCAGAATAGCATTCTTAGCAAGCAAACCAATAAGCATGATGACTGAGATCTGCACATAAATATTATTATCCAGGCCGAATA
>CAZUYY010000414.1:0-3178 GCA_964624935.1 uncultured Prolixibacteraceae bacterium | reverse complement strand
GAAGGAGGAAAAAGCTTTGGCACCCCTTCAAAGAAGGGTTCAGATTCCAAATCAAAAACTCCGGTACTGGATAACTTTGGAAGGGATATTACGAAAGCTGCCGAAGAAGGCCGGTTGGATCCTATTGTTGGACGCCAGAAGGAACTTGAACGTATTGCCCAGATACTAAGCCGGAGGAAAAAGAATAATCCGATCCTCATCGGTGAGCCGGGTGTCGGTAAATCAGCTATTGCTGAAGGATTAGCTCTGCGCATTACACAACGGAAAGTATCCAGAGCACTTTTCAATAAAAGGATTGTTTCACTTGACCTTGCTTCACTTGTGGCAGGGACAAAATACAGAGGCCAATTCGAAGAAAGGATGAAAGCCGTCCTGAATGAACTGGAAAAGAATCCGAACATCATCCTCTTTATTGATGAAGTCCATACGATTGTCGGCGCAGGAAACGCTTCAGGTTCGCTGGATGCATCCAACATGTTCAAACCTGCCCTTGCCAGAGGTGAAATTCAATGTATCGGTGCTACCACCCTTGATGAATATCGTCAATATATTGAAAAGGACGGTGCATTGGAAAGAAGGTTTCAGAAAGTACTCGTCGATCCGACAACACCTGAAGAAACCGTAGAAATTTTGAATAATATCAAGGAAAAATACGAAGACCACCATCTTGTCAGGTATACTGACGATGCTATTAAAGCATGTGTGAGCCTGACAAACCGTTATATTTCTGACCGTTATCTTCCGGATAAGGCAATCGATGCCTTAGATGAATCAGGGGCACGGGTTCATATCTCAAACATTCATGTTCCTGCTGAGATCATCAATATTGAGGGACAGATCGAAGAGACCCGCAAGAAAAAGATGCAGGCCATAACAAGTCAAAAGTTTGAAGAAGCAGCCGATCACCGTGATATGGAAAGAAAGCTGCAAGAAGCACTCGACAAAGAAAAGCGGAAATGGGAAGAACAAGCCCAAATAAACCGTGAGATGGTAAGTGAGGAAAATGTGGCAGAGGTAGTTGCCATGATGACAGGTATTCCTGTTCAGCGGATTGCAAAAAATGAAAGCGACCGCCTATTGAACATGGAAGCCGAGCTGGAAAATTCCGTCATTGGTCAGGAAGAGGCAATCAAAAAAGTCGTACGATCGATCCGCAGAAATCGTGCAGGGTTAAAGGATCCTAATAAACCTATCGGTTCATTCATTTTTCTTGGTCCAACCGGTGTCGGTAAGACTCATCTTGCTAAAATCCTGGCAAAATATCTTTTCGATACTGAAGATGCTTTAGTCAGGATCGACATGAGTGAATATATGGAAAAATTTGCCGTTTCGAGGCTTATAGGTGCGCCTCCGGGATATGTGGGTTATGAGGAAGGTGGACAGCTTACTGAAAAAATCAGACGCCGCCCCTACTCTATCGTTCTCCTCGATGAGATCGAAAAGGCGCATCCCGATGTTTTTCACCTGTTACTCCAGGTTCTTGATGACGGAGTACTGACCGATAGTTTTGGACGCAGGGTGGATTTCAAAAATTCAATCGTGATCATGACCTCCAATATCGGATCACGTCAATTGAAAGACTTTGGCCAGGGTGTAGGATTCGCAACGGCAGCCAAACAGGCAGCAAGTTCTGATTATGCCCGCAGTGTGATCGAAAATGCATTAAAGAAAACCTTTGCTCCTGAATTTCTTAACCGGATCGACGACGTGGTAATTTTTGATTCACTCGAAAGGGAAGATATTCATAAGATCATTGATATTGAGCTGTCACAGCTATACGAACGTATCAAGGGGTTGGGTTATAAGATTATTGTTACAGAGAAGGCAAAGGATTTTATCTGTGATAAAGGATGGGATGCCCAGTTCGGTGCAAGACCTCTTAAAAGGGCCATTCAGAAATACATTGAAGATGCGCTTGCAGAGGAAATAATTAAGACGAAACTTGTCATGGATGATATCATAAATATTGATTATGATGAAGATTCAGCATCCATTAAAATTACAGTCGCAAAGCCTGAGCCCGCTTCAAAAGAGATGGCCAAGTCAAAATAATTCAAAACTTGTACATATTATCCCCAATAAGTTTGTCAGCAATTATTCTTCTGGCATCTTTGATGTTAACACATTCTGTTGCCGTCAGAATATCCATGACTTTTTTAAGCTTGCATGCAAGTTCAGGGGCTGCGAATGAATGAACAGCGTCAAATGCTGCCTTTCTGATCTTATGAGCCGCTTCATAGATGTTCACGTCAAGAATGGCCTTAAACACAGCCATTTCTTTGTTCATACTTTCAAGTTTCTGTACTCTTAATAATGTTGATTCCGAAACATAGGTTTCCATGATCATATCAGAAATATTATTCATCACCTCTTGTTCCTGGATCAAAGTTTTTTCATAGTAGGACGATGCACCATGGATAGCTAATAATATAGCTTTCTTGAAGTTCTTTAGGACCCTGAATTTTTCCTGAAAATAGGTTTCGTTTTCTGTCTTACTATCCGTAATTTGATCCATATTTTCGTATAGAGCTGCTGCTTTGCCGAATAGATTAAAATCACCCTTCATGGCTCTTTTCATTGCAGTATCTACAACGAGCATCCGGTTGATTTCGTTAGTTCCTTCAAATATCCGGTTGATTCGTGAATCGCGATACCCTCTTTCCACCGGCATTTCAGCCGAGTATCCCATACCGCCATAGATCTGTACGGCTTCATCAACTATATAGTCCAATGCTTCCGAACCATAAACTTTGAGAATAGCTGCTTCGACGGCATAATGACTGATAGCTTCTATTGTTGCCCTTCCTTTATCCTGACCCTCAGCTTTATTTTTCTGAATCAATTCGTCGATATCCCTGCTGACCCTGTATATTGCTGATTCGCATGCAAATGTTTTGATCACCTGTTCGGCAAGTTTATGCTTGATCGAGCCGAAAGTTGAGATGAACACCCCAAATTGTTTTCTTTCGTTGGCATATTTTACAGAATCGTTGATGGCCTTTTTTGAGGCGCCCAGAACATTTGCGCCAAGTTTTATTCTTCCCATGTGAAGAATGCTCAATGCGATCCTGAATCCTTCTCCCCTTGAGCCGACCAGGTTTTCAACCGGGACTTTAACATCATTGTAAAAAATCTGAGCTGTCGATGATCCTTTAATGCCCATTTTATGCTCATCAGG
>CAZUYY010000413.1:0-3180 GCA_964624935.1 uncultured Prolixibacteraceae bacterium | reverse complement strand
CAAATGCCAGATGAACACCAATGAAAAACAGGATTGTAAAAAAAACCCCGTCAAAATATTCTGTATAAAAAAATCGTTTAAACATTTTATTTCTTTCGTTCGAAAATCTCAAATTTAAGGTTATCGATAAGGATCTTCTGATTCCCGGAATAATAGATATATCCTATCAACCGGTCCTGAGGAAGTGGGTTAAAAGGAGTCAGGTAATCGAATGCGACATTTGTCCACTTGCCAGGTTTAAAGCCACGCTGCATTGCATCAAAGAATCGATAGCGGTAGATCTTCCCATTATGGCTTGAAGTGAATATCAACAATAGCGATGACTGTTGAATGGGATCCTTGCAATAAACAACAGCCGAAATTCTGGCCTTAATTTGTCTTTGGTTTGTTATTTTTAGGTAAGAAGTATCAAGAGCCATTGAAAATCGATTATTTTCATCCATCCTCATTGCAAACCTGCCATATTTGACATGTTCTGATTCTAATTTATATTCGTACAGAGGATTCGGAGTCTCAAAATCATAGAACAAAAGAGTGTGTCTAACCAGATCTCTGTCATTCCTGAAATTATTAAATTCCACACCGGTAATTTCTGATATTCGCACTTTTTCCTTGTCAGTCAGATTGGTTCGGCTAAAGACCATCCTGTAAATCTCCCCTGTCATTCCTGACTCTACTATAAGTCCTTTTCTGTACTGATAGGTTTGAAAAAAGTTTAAAAAAAGAAACAGAAGTAAAATGGAATAAACAGACAATCTGAGATATAGCCTTGTTTTTAGTATCCAGGTAATGAAACCGGAAGCAGGGAAAACCAGTAAGGCATAAAGCTGAATAAAAGCGATCTGTCCGAAAATCCTTGTATTCCCGAGATCAGTCCAGCAAGATTCTGCGACAATATCCAGCGTACAGAATATGAAAACAGGAAAGAACAGATGTTGTTCTTTTTCGGCAATAAAATAAAATCCAAGCGCGGGAATGATCAATATTGGAGAGTAAATCAACCATCCATGGGTAAAGGAAAAGAGATCATTCCATAAATACTGCGAACCAACACAAAATACTCCTGGCAATTTTAAATCAAGAAAAGGGATTTCTCCAGGCTTTGCATTCAATGTAAGATAGGCAATTATGTTTGTAATAATTGCAAGAATAATGAAGACCAGAAGATGAATCAGGTTTTTCCTTTTACCAGTCTTTTCTTTCCAGGATGATTTATCGTATATATTCCATAAAATTGGTATTAAAACAGCGAAATATCCTGTGGGATGGACCAGGATTATAAGACCTGTCAGTACTCCAAGGAAAATTGCGAGTAAAATTAATGGCTTTCTGTGCCAGCAAATCGTCAGATAAATCAGAATAGCATATAATGTAAAAAGAAGTACTGGCTGAAGAAGATCACAAAAAACGCCTATATAAAGAAGGTTTGTGGCAAAAGCAAACAGAATCAAACAAATGGCGACGACCTTATCATGAAAATAAAATTGTAAATTTTTTCGTGTGAATCCAAGCCCAACAATCAAGACCACCGGAATGAACACTGAAGGCAGGAATGAATTTCCTGAATGGGGCGTTAATAAAGAAACAAGAAGAAGAATAACTGATATCCCTGAAAAAGCAAGTAATGAAATAAAGTTTCTTCTATTAAACCTGAACATATCTGATTGTATGAATAATAGGGGTCTGATTTATTCGTATCTGATTTTAATATCATCCACAAAAAAAGTATTCTTTTCCTTGTTCCAAAGGTAGAAATTCATCCGGCCATCTCCTGGTAAGCCTACCGGGACATTAAAAGTCCTGAGAACAGTAAACCAGGAACTTGTCTCACCGGTAAATGGTTCCAGTGGCTGCGATTGCGTATTAACAACTGTGTCGTTTTTAACAAAAGAGCAGACAATTATGGCACCTATGGGGCCAGGCTTCGCTTTCTTGACCAAAAGTTTAACTTTTATGAGTCTCGGATACTTTCCATTAAAGTCCCAGATCATTGATGTATGATTGCAGCAGATTTCATGTTGAGGGTCAATAACTGCACTGTAAGTTCCTGAATGACTAACAGAATCAGTGACTTTTGTGCCATTGTTAAGTGCATCATTTTCAAAATCATTCCTAAAGGTTGATGGCAGGCTCGACTGGGGAAAGAGGCGAGTCCTGTTTATCTGCCTGACATAATAATCCCAATCCCAGGTTGAGCCGAAGTTGCACTTATCAGCAACGAGCGATAATCTGGCATTGAAATAAGTCATAAAAACAACCGACAATCCAAATAAAACCTGTAATATTCTTCTCTTTGAATTAAAAATATCTTGGATTAGAAATCCGAAGGGAATACAAAAAACCGGCATAAATTCAATAAAAGCGCGATGTCCGTACCCACATCCATAATACCAGAATCTATATGCAGCAGACATATAAGAGATCAGGAGGAAAAATGAAAGGATAAGGACCCCATTACTATACTTTTTGAAAATCGCAAACAACATGCCGATCATGAAAAACAACATAAGCGGGCTCCAGGGAACAAGGCCATTTAGTGTCGAAAACCATACTTCTATGAATTTTGGTTGATTCCAGAAGGGGAATCCCTCACCATATTTTGCATAAAAGAATGTTCCACGCATAATTTTCCAAAAGACCATTTGTGGAATAAACATCACAAACATGATGGCCAATACCAGAAAAATATATTTCGGTTGAAGAATCAATTTCACCCGGTTCACAATTCCATTTACGTTTTTTGAATCCCAGAACAAAAAAATCAAGCCGATAAAACCATTGCTTCGGCGAATAAAGAGCATTATTCCAAAGGCAATCGCCATCAGAAAAAAATATCTGTAACGGGAAGTATCCTTAAGAAATTCTTTCATCGAATAAAGGAAAACTGCAATGACGAAGAATGAATAGACATGCGACATCAAGGTAACTTCGATGGAATAGTAGAAAAGATTGGTTCCTAAGAAAGTCAAAAGTATAAGTAGGTACTGCAGATATTCAGGAAAATAGTTTCTCAGAAACCGTTTCAGAAAAAACAAGCCAAGAACAAGATAAAAAACAGAACCTATATCAAAGACCTTGTTATAGATCCATGAAAAACCACCCATCTCATTTGTACCTGTGATGATGGAAATGGCATGCGCTGCGAAAAAGAAAGGAGAAACTAATAAAGAAACTCCATAA
>CAZUYY010000412.1:0-3183 GCA_964624935.1 uncultured Prolixibacteraceae bacterium | reverse complement strand
TGACCATTGTTTTTTGATGAGCGGCGAAGATTCATAGATCGAGTTAAAATAATATTTTACATCCGGTTCCAGCTCAAAGCTGAACCTGCGCGATAATCTGAACGCAACATCGATCCCGCCCGTTTCCTGCCAGTTCATTTGAATACGGCCTGGCGTAACATTGTCTATGCTCAGAATCCGGTCCTGACCGGATTCATAGGTTGAAGAAATATTCTCGGTTTTCAGCAAAACCGACATTACAGCACCCAACCTGACTCCAATAGACATCCACCTGTTCTGCCAGAAATCATATCCTAATATCAAAGGTACCTGCAGGTATGTATAGCGTTTTTTATTATAGGTGTAATTATTCCTTGTGGAGGTGTCATAAACATTACTAACTGTTGTATAAATGACTGGAACAAGTTTATCATGCTTCTCATTCCATCTGAAAACAATGGAGTCGAGCTGGTCGTAAGTTCCAAGATATGGATTGGTTTTAACATTAATCTCGTCAGAACCTTCAGTGACACTTAGTCCTGCCCCTGTCCTCAGAGAAAATTGGCCATAATGAATTGTTCCTTCTACGGCCATATTGTTCACAAATTTATCGCCGTTGAAAGTATTGAACATCCATTCGGGTGTGTAAGAAATTCCTGCGTCAAACATCCATGTTTTTATCAGTTTGTTTTTCTCCTGTGATTCCCTCGTTTTCTCATCGCCCTGAAGTGCCGGTTCAACATCCTGTCCAGGACCGGCAGATGGCATAACTGATGTATCTTTCACTACCGCCGTTGTTATGTTTTGAACAGTTGCTGCCACCTGAGTTTGTTCTTTCGGCTCGGCAACAGAGACATTCTGGCGAATATTATTCTGATCATTCGCCTCTCCTGATACCTTTAATTTGTTGTTCACCTGAATTGATGCATCTGACTTGATGATATTCGGCTGAATTGTTCCACTCGATTTGTCAACATCCAATTGATTTATCCCATCCTTTTTGCCGGCATTCAATTGAGTTTTCGTATTTGATTTCACGGCATTCAATTGTGTTATTCCATTCGATTTGTCGACATTCAGTTGATTTACCCCGCTCGATTTGCCGGCATTCGACTTGGTTTTCACATTTGATTTCCGGACATTAAGATCCGTTTTTGGATAGGATGTTTTGACGGTTTTATTTGGAATAACTGATTTCTCTCTAACTTCATTATTAAACTTTCTCTCACTTTCAGAAATACTTTTATCAATTTTCCTGTTATCTATTTTCCGATTTGTCTTTACTTCAATATTTTCACTACTCAGGGTAACAGGTTTCGCAACAGGTTTTTCTTTAAGAAGCAACAGTCCAATTCCGGCCGTGAGCATTAATCCGGCTCCCACTCCCACAATCCACCATCGGATCGCAGATCGTTTAGCGATCACCTCCCCAGCGCTCCGGATGAAGGCATTCCGGAGCTCAGGAGAAGGTGTGACCTTATAATCCGCCAATTCCCGGCGAAAGAGGTCATCTACTGGATTCTGCTCTTGCATAATTCATTTCATTTTGATATTCATTGAGGCGTTTCCGTAAAAAACTCCTTGCTTTTGATAGTTGTGATTTGGACGTATTTTCCGAAATTCCCAACATCTTCCCGATTTCTTTATGAGAATAATTATCCATCACATAGAGATTAAATACAGTACGATACCCTGAGGGAAGTTCTCTGATCATGTTCATCAGTTGGTCTTTGGAAAAATCACATCCGCTAAAATCATCCCGGTCATCAGTTCCATCCTGCACTTCCAGGGCTGGAAACATGTCAACAGTCCTTTTTTCTTTTTTATGATCCCGGATGTATTTCAAGGCAGTGTTCACCATGATCTTCCGCATCCAGGCTTCGAGGCTTCCCGGTTGTCGTTCTTTGAATTTTCCTATGTTCAGGATAATCTTCATAAATCCGTCATGAAGAACATCTTCAGCATCTTCGCGGTTTCCCATATATTGAAGGCAGATTCCCAACAGCCATGGGGCATAACTGTCATATAAACCCCCAATGGACGCCTGGTCAGAACCACTTGCTTTCGTTTTACTCCTCGGGAATATCATCCAGCTAATATAATCCAATCTTTTTAAATGGTTGCCTGAGAATTGGAATTAATATTGAAATAAAAAAAGTCTCGTTCCGGAAAAACCGCGCAGCCTGAACCCTCCCTGCAACTCTGAAATGACGAACCCCGGCAAAATTTTGATTTTACCGGGGTTTCTGTCATTTCAAAGTGCCCAGGACAGGACTTGAACCTGCACAGCCAAGGGCCACTACCCCCTCAAAGTAGCGTGTCTACCAATTTCACCACCTGGGCGAATCATGCGTGGTTTTGAATATATGATGATAATATAGATTTATTGAGGGTTTTAGGGGTGCAAAATTACATATTTTATTTTACGCGTCAAGAGTTTTTTTTTCTTCAAATCAAACTTAAGCCGAACGAAACGAGGATCCCCGCACAAACGGTAATGAATTTTTGAAGATTATACTTATGGTTTTCTTCTGTTTCAAAAAGAATAGATGTAGATACATGAAGGAAGATACCAATGACCACTGCCATGATATAATTAAAATAAATGCCGGAAGCGGCTGAGGATAAATGATGGATAATGTTGCTCAGAACTGATCCCATTGGGGTCATCAGCGAGAAAACCAACAGGAAAAACAGGGATCTTCGCTTTGAAAGGCCATAATGAATGAACAGGCTCATCAATGTAAGTGAAATCGGAATGTTGTGGATCACAATTCCTATCACCAGGGTATGCTGAATCCCTGTTGCAAAAGCCCCTACGATAGGCATCCCTTCCAGAAACGAATGAATGCATAGCCCGGTTAAAAGCAAAAACGGTGAGACCTTCTCCCCTTCAGAATGGTTGTGGCTGTGTCCATGTTCTGCCCCTTCAGTAATAAGTTCAAGTACCAGTTGTATCAAAAAACCCAGCATCACAAACAGCCCGATATACTTTGCCGGTGAACTGAAAACCTCAGGTATCAGCTTAAGAAAGCTTATCCCGATCAGGAAAGCCCCGCTGAATGCAAGCAGAAGCCTGAGTATCCGCTGGTTATCTGACCGGATAAAAAAGATAAACGATCCGCTGGCCAGAACTGTCAGAATCAATACCAGGTATAGGATTAAAAGAGTCAACATTACTTTATGAACTGCCCCAACTCTTCG
>CAZUYY010000411.1:0-3185 GCA_964624935.1 uncultured Prolixibacteraceae bacterium | reverse complement strand
CTGGCTGAATTCTGGATGATCGAACCCGAAATGGCCTTCTATGATATAGTGGATAACATGGACCTGGCAGAGGATTTTCTGAAATATCTCATCGGTTATGCACTTGAAAATTGTGTTGAAGACCTGGAATTCCTCAATAAAATGTACGATAGCGAACTCATCGAACGGTTGAAATTTATCACCGAAAACGATTTCATTCGCTTGGGTTATACGGAAGCAATAGACATTCTGAAAGCTTCCGGGCTGAGATGGGAATTTCCTGTTGACTGGGGAACTGATCTCCAGGCTGAGCATGAACGCTACCTTGTGGAGAAGCATTTTCACAAGCCGGTGATCCTTACTGATTATCCAAAGGAGATCAAGGCATTCTATATGAAGATGAATGAGGATAACAAGACTGTTCGAGCCATGGATGTGCTGTTTCCGAAGATCGGGGAGATCATCGGCGGTTCACAGCGTGAAGAGAGCCTGGAAATGCTTACAAAAAGGATCCATGAACTGAACATCCGGGAAAAGGATGTATGGTGGTACCTGGAAACCCGCAAATTTGGAACGGCCCCACATAGTGGTTTCGGGCTTGGCTTTGAAAGGCTAATCCTTTTTGTGACCGGCATGAGCAATATCCGGGATGTAATTCCTTTCCCACGTACACCAAAGAATGCGGAGTTCTGATTAAATTTTTCAATCACTTCTCTTCCCGTATTATTTTTCTCTATCTTTACGATGTAAAAATATCGAATGGAAAAACGCTGGGTAATCAAGGAAACAGGTGACCGGGATTTGGTTAAAAACCTTGCCCAGCAGCTTAATATTGACCAGAACCCGGCGGAATTGTTAGTCCAGAGAGGAATTTCAACTTTCGATGAAGCAAAGGCTTTTTTCAGGCCTTCACTCACAGATCTTCATGATCCCTATAAAATGAAGGATATGAGGGTAGCAATCGACCGGATTAAAACCGCCATAAAGAATGATCAGAAAATACTGGTTTATGGGGATTATGATGTGGACGGTACTTCTGCTGTTGCTTTGGTTTACACCTTTCTCCATAAGTTTTATGATCAACTGGATTTTTATATCCCCGATCGTTATATCGAAGGATATGGCATCTCGTTCAAGGCGATTGATTTTGCTGCTGAAAATCGGTTTTCCCTTATCATAGCACTTGATTGCGGTATAAAAGCAGTTGAAAAAGTTCAATATGCCAATCAAAAGGGAGTAGATTTTATCATTTGTGACCACCACCGGCCGGGCAACGAACTACCTCCGGCTTGTGCCGTGCTTGATCCCAAGCGTGCTGACTGCCCCTATCCATATAAAGAATTATCGGGATGCGGCATTGGCTTTAAACTAATCCAGGCCTATGCCCAAAGTAATAACATTCCATTTGACGATCTTACGCAGTACCTTGATCTAGTTGTTGTCAGTATAGCTTCAGATATAGTCGATATCACCGGCGAAAACAGGATCCTTGCCTATTACGGATTGAAACTAATGAATATAAAGCCCCGTCCGGGATTGGAAGCCATACTCCGTTATAGCAGTCTTCAGAAGAAATCAAATGGGAATGGGGAAGGATTTTTTAATAAAGAGTTAACGATAACCGACCTGGTATTTCTGGTGGGACCCAGGATCAATGCTGCAGGACGGATCGAAAGCGGACGGAATTCTGTCCGCTTACTTATTTGTGAGGAGCTTGAAGAGGCACTTCAGCTTGGTGAAACGATAGATAATTACAATACCGAGCGGAAAAACTTAGATACACTCGCCACACAGCAGGCAATCGAAATGATTGAACAGGATGAACACTTGAAAAATTCAAAAAGCACAGTCATTTTTAACCGTGACTGGCACAAAGGAGTGATCGGTATCGTTGCTTCCAGGCTCACGGAACATTATTACCGGCCAACAATCGTACTCACCTTGTCTGGGGAACTGATCACAGGTTCGGCCCGGTCTGTAAAGGATTTTGATTTATATGATGCGGTTGATTCATGCAGCAATCTACTGGAACATTTTGGGGGACACAAATATGCTGCGGGATTATCCCTTAAACCGGAGAACCTGCAGGCGTTCATCGACCGGTTCGAACAAGTGGTAACGGAGAAATTAAACGGGAAAGAGCTTGTTCCTGAGATTGAGATCGACACCAACCTTCCGCTAAGCAACATCAATTCGAGGTTTTATAATGTCTTAAGGCAGTTTTCACCTTTTGGTCCCGGTAATCCTTCCCCGCTGTTTCGTACCGAAGGGATTATTGATGCCGGGGGGTCACGGATCGTAGGAAAGAATCATATCAAGTTATATGTGGTTCATCCGGAGATTTCCGGCGGCCCTTTTTCGGCTATTGCCTTCCAGCAGGGTGATCATTTTGATAAAATCGAAAAAGGGATCCCTTTCGATATTTGTTATTTTCTGGAAGAGAACGAATGGAACGGAAACGTTTCGCTTCAGCTGAATATCAAGGATATTAAATTCGGGGATTAATTTTTGAATTTCCAAAACAAACGCCCATCCGGATTGCCTTCTCTATCAGGGCGTGATCAAGGGGTACAGTCCGTAATTTATCTCCTACTTCCTTCAACGGGACAGCGACAATTTCATCGTTATGGGCGGAAACCATCATCCCAAACCGGCCTTCTGCAATGAGTTCGACAGCATATGTGCCATATCGTGTAGCCAGAACACGGTCCATGGGAGAGGGACTGCCGCCGCGCTGGATGTATCCCAAGATGGTTTCACGCGTCTCAAGGCCAGTAAGTTTACTGATTTCTTGTGCAATATAATGACCAGGTTTCTCTCCTTTGGGGCAGGAAATACCCTCTGCTACTACAACAATGGAATAAGGCTTTTTATTCACTGCTCTTTTTTTCAGATAGCGGGCAACAATGTTAATATCATATTCAATCTCAGGCATAAGGATCACATCTCCTCCCCCGGCAATTCCGGAATATAAGGAAAGCCATCCGGTATGATGCCCCATCACTTCGATCACCATAATGCGCTTGTGACTGTTGGCGGTTGTATGAAGCCTGTCAATGGCTTCCACAGCGATCCATAGTGCAGAATCAAATCCGAAAGTAATATCCGTTCCCCACACATCATTGTCGATTGTTTTCGGGATCCCGATAATATTCAATCCTTCTTCTGCCAACAGGCTGGCTGAACGCTGCGTTCCATTACCTCCG
>CAZUYY010000410.1:0-3190 GCA_964624935.1 uncultured Prolixibacteraceae bacterium | reverse complement strand
CTCTGTGCCGGTATAACTGTTTACTCCCCATTGAAACACTGGCATGCCGGCCCCGGTAAAAAAGTCGGTATCCTTGGTATTGGTGGGTTAGGGCACATAGCCATTAAAATTGCCAAAGCTATGGGAGCTCATGTAGTCGTGTTTACAACATCGGCTTCAAAAGCAGAAGATGCCAAACGGTTGGGAGCAGACGAAGCTGTATTATCTACCGACAAAGAACAAATGAAAAAGTATGTCCGGAAAATGGATTTCATTTTGGATACCGTTTCTGCCAAACACGATGTGAACACCTACCTGCATCTCCTGAAACCTGATGGCAGCGTGGTTCTTGTTGGATTGCCACCGGAGCCACTCGAAGTAGGGGCATTCAGTGTCGTTTCAGGGCGTCATAGTTTTTCGGGTTCAAATATCGGGGGTATTGCAGAAACACAGGAAATGTTGGATTTCTGTGCTGAACACAATATCACCGCCGATATTGAATTAATCAACATACAGCAAATAAATGAAGCCTTCGACAGGTTGGAAATAGGTGATGTGCATTATCGCTTTGTCATCGACATGGCTTCCCTGAAAAAGTAAAAAGGTGAAAAAGGTGAAAAATGTAATCATTCCTGGTGCCAGTGGGAATATCGCCAAAGGTGAAAAAACTGCAAGATTGTAATAAATGAAATCTTTTTCGTCCTATAAGATGAATGAACAATATTGATGATTTATTGCAACCTTAACTTTAATCCTGATGGACGAATCAAAACATTTAAAAATTAATGAAGCCAAATGGGACAAATGGGCAGAAACAGTTGATGGCAAAAGCCCGCTTTATGATTCCCTTAGATCCTATCAATCAGTAGTCATTTCACTGCTGAATCTCAAAGAAAATGTCTGTATGCTGGATATCGGCTGCGGAACTGGCTGGGCATTGGGTCAGGCAGCTAACCTGATTGACAACAAAGGTGCTTTTTACGGGGTTGATCTCTCCGAAAAGATGATCGAGAAGGCAAAAGAAAACTTTAAGGGGAGAGAGAATTTTCATTTTATCAAAGCCAATGCCGAAGAAATCCCTCTTGAAGACAACCAGTTTGACATTATCATCTGTACAAATTCATTTCATCACTATTTGCATCCTGACAAAGCCCTGAAGGAAATGTACCGGCTTCTCAAACATCAAGGTAAAATCTATATTCTTGACCCCATTTCCGATAACTGGTTCGGCAGAATATTAGCTAAAATTGGTCCACTGTTAGAACGTGGTGCAGTTAAATCATATAGTACCAAAGAATTTAAAGAATTGATCACTTCATCTGGTTTCATTTACATTGGGGCAGAAAAGTTAAATTGGCACCAAAAAGTTCAGATTGGTGAGAAATTAGTTAAAGAATAAACAATCATCGATCAAGTGTGAAGTGCGAAATATCAGGTGCGAGGTGCGAAGTGCGAGGTGCGAAATGTAATAAAATCGTTGTTATAATGAATGGATGCATGGAAATTAACATTAAACCAATAGCAACTGTAAGAAATTCCCGACTCGTTCCAACGGACGATTATTGGGGAGGAATTATTTCGGAGATTGAACTGGCGGATTACATTCCATCAGAAGCATTGGATTGTATTATGGATTTTTCACATCTTGAGATCATTTATTACTTTGACAAGGTGGAGCCACAAGATATTGTATTTTCCGGGCATCCAAGAGGAAATCCCAATTATCCAACCGTTGGTATTTCAGGCATGCGTAAAAAAGATCGACCAAACTCCATAGGGCTTTGCACTGTTGAGCTATTGGAGCATAATGGACGCACCATTACGGTTAAGAACCTTGATGCAATTGATGGTACTCCAGTTTTAGATGTAAAACCAGTGTTCCAGGAGTTCCAGCCAAAGGGTAAAATCAGGCAGCCAGAATGGGTTTCGGATTTGATGGTGAAAGCATTTACCGGCATTGAAAAACTCTTACTTATCTCTTCAAATGACATGAATGACAGGGGTGGACAGCATGTAAATGCCATCAATGCAGCCACAAAGGCTGGTGTGAAACATATCGTATATACCAGTGCCGACATTAAGGACCCGGTTCACTCCGCCATTGCCTTTATTACAGATGGTCATGTTAAAGCTGAGAATCAAATTAAAAATTCCGGAATGACTTATACCATCCTTAAAAATAACCTCTATGCGGAATGTATCCCCATGTTCTTAGGGGAAAAACTGCCTGAAACCGGTGTTTTCTTCCCCGCCGGAACCGGCAGAACTCCGTTTGCCGCACGCATCGATATGGCCGAGGCTGCCGCTCATGTCATTACAACTGAAGGTCACGGCAATAAGGAGTATTCTATTTCATCCGGTACATCCTATTCCTTTTCGGATATTGCTGATATTCTTTCGGAGATATCCGGCAAGAAGATTCCGTACCTCAATCCTCCGAAGGAAGTATTTACGGAACAGCTTATCAAAGCTGGTGTTCCTGAAATGTTTGTGGGATTTACAGCAGCTTTCGCTGAAGCTATAAAGCAGGATGAGTTTAATCTTCCAGGCACAACTCTGGAGTCATTGCTTGGCCGGAAGCCTATGTCTCTGAAAGCATTTCTTCAGACAATTTACGGTATAAACTAATCATTATAACCCCACCCCAAACCCCTCCCCCAAGAGGGAGGGGAGTTGAAACAGCACAATTCACTGTGTTAAAAAGAGTTATAATACGTGATAAGACGCTAAAGAGCGCTAAGAAGGATGATAATTGATAATTGGTATTGGGTATTGGGTATTGGATATTGGGTTTTGGGTATTGGGTATTGGGTTTTGGTTTTTTTTGAACAATTGAATATCGATCAACGATTTTTGAAGTAAGAATAAAATTTGTTTTCGGAGTGGATTCAACAAATAACATTAACAAACATGGAAATCAATCAAAAGTCAAAAGTCCTGAATATAAGTTTGTGGGCAGCTCAAATTATATTAGCAGGCATGTTTATTTTGGCAGGGTTGATGAAGAATGAATTTTCAGGCGTAGCATTTACTTTAATTCTGGCTTTGGTTGCAGCTTTTATTGGTTGGGGAAGATGGAAGAAAGTACCCATACAGGTTAAGGGTTGAAAAAGAGGGGAAATAACCTATTGTCTTAAATTTTAAAATATCAACATGAGTGAAAATAAAAAATCAACAGTTTTCCCGGCTGCGGTGGTGATTATTATTATTC
>CAZUYY010000409.1:0-3196 GCA_964624935.1 uncultured Prolixibacteraceae bacterium | reverse complement strand
GAAGGACTATTTATTACAGATCACTTTATTCACTTTGTCATCGATGGTATAACCGCCGAATTTCAAAAGCGTGTTGTCTCCAAAAACGAGATCCTGCTTCACCTTGGAATTCACGGTCGCTTCAATATTCTTTACAACATTCTTCCCGATTTTGATCTCTTTGATGATCAGAATAGCCTTATCGGCAACTGTTCCGGCTGATCCCAGGATCTTATTCTGATCCCTCTTTCAGAAGTTTCATGGTCACTACAGGAGAAATGAAAAATTCTTTCTGTAATTTATCAAACTCAAATTGAGTCGTAATTCCATTTACGTAACAAGTTGACTGGAAGCCATCGCGGGTTGCAGTAAATGTAAAGGAATTTTCTTCGGGATTCTCAATGACTTCGATTTTTGGGGCAGGAGCTTTTATGAATGCCTGCTTTGGTATATAGTCGTTCCGGAGAATGCTGAATTCTGTACGGCGGTTCAGGGCATATGCAGCTTCTTTTTCCTCAGTTGTCTTAAAAGAGTTGATGAGGGAATCTGCTAGAACAGTTCCTGATTTGAAAAGTATGCCATCCTTTGTAATATCTTTTGCCAGTACCCTTGGAACCCTCCTTCCATAACCTTTTGCTGTGAGCCTGTCGGGATCGATACCACGTGAAATAAGATAGTCAACAACCGATTGGGCACGGCGTTGTGATAGAATATCATTCAGCTCATCCGAACCACGGGAGTCGGTGTGTGAGGCAAGTTCGATAACAATGTTTTCATTGGCATCAAGTGTTGAAATCAGTCCCTGCAATGAATCCTGGAATTGAGGCTTGAGGTCGTACTTGTTAAGATCATAAAGGATATCGGGCAATACTACCGGTTTTTTCGGAATAGGCTTCATTACGAAATTACGAGTCAGGTCTTTGCTCTTTTCAAGTCCGACAGTGGTTTCCTTGCCCTTTTCATTGAAATAGTCTTTTTTTAGAACAAGGATCTCAAAGGTAGTATTGGGAGCGATCTGGTTTTTGTTAAAGCTGTATTTCCCTTTTTCATCAGTATTATACTGTAGCGTCTTTCCATTTGTTCCGGTCAGTTTGACCAGGGCTCCCTGAACAGGTTGCAATGTACGATCGTCGGTAACGGTTCCTTCGAGGGTAAACAACAGGGGGGGGACAACGAATGAATAAATATCATCACCACCTTTTCCACCGGGACGGTTTGAACTGAAATAGCCCTCTTCCGGTTCATCGGGATTAAAAACAATTCCGAAATCATCGGCCGGTGAATTAATGGGATATTTCATGTTTTCGGGTTTTGACCATTTGCCATTTACCCTTACTGATCTGAAAATGTCGAGGCCACCCATTCCCGGAAGACCGTTGGATGAAAAATAAAGAATACTGTCATCGCGGATAAAAGGAAAAAGCTCATCTCCGGCGGTATTGATCTCGGGGCCGAGGTTTTCGGGCCGGCTGTACGTGCCTCCTTTTCCCTTTCCAGCCTTTCGTGTAACCATCCAGATATCTTTTCCTCCATAGCCTCCCGGCAGATCTGCAGAGAAATAGATGGTGTTTTCATCATTTGTTACTGTCGGATGGCCGATGACTGTTGAACTGTCACCGGCGAGCTGTAGCATTTCTACGTCACCCCATGATGTACTTCCGGTACGGTTGACTTTTAGAATTGCGCAGCCATTCTTCTTTTTAGGCGTGCACCAGCAGCGGGTAAAGTAAAGTGTGGTAAACCTGCTGTTGAACTTTGCAACACCATCGTTTGTTTTAGTATTCAGCACTTCTGTCGCATCAGCAGGGATAGGTGTACCCCAATCACCTTTGCGGTCCTTCCGGGCAATAAAAAGGTCGGAAAAACGCTTACCTGTCCAGGCATCAATGTCCTTGCCTGTAGCAGATTCCCTGTCGGAAGTGAAGATGATTGAATTGTGAGTCCTGTCAGCATAAGCCGGAGCATAGTCATCATCTTTTCCGTTGATCTTCTTTTCCCATTTTATGTCATATTTGCCTGGGTTCTTGATCCATTCCATAGCCTGGGTACAGGTTTCAACACCTTGCTGGGCATGAACATCTTTAGGTACTTTTTCAAGGTAAGCCTTATATTGGTTAATAGCTTCAGTATAGTTTCCATTGGTTTTCAAGGCATCGGCATAATAGAGAAGGATTTTCGGATCAGTCTTTACATACTTACTCGTGGCAAGCCTCTTATAAGCAATCTCAGCCTTCTTCATGTTGTTCATCATCCGGTAACATTCAGCAATGCGAAAGTTGATGCGGTCGCGCTCAACTTTGTTATTCTTGATCTTTGAATATGCTTTCTGGTAACGCATCAACGCAATAAGGTACTGCTGATCGGTAAATGCATCATCGGCAGATTTTGAAAACCTGTTCTGAGCAGAGATCAGGCTGGTAATAAAGAACAACAGGAGCAGGAAAATTCCCCGGATTTTATTCATAAAAATCGGATTATTTTTTATAAAAGATAAAACAAACTAACCCAGGTTATTATTGTTTTTACAAAAATATAAAAAAGTCTTGAGAGTGCTGTTCTTTTTATTCATGGATAACATGAAACTCATTCCTTAAAAAATTAGTACTTTTGTCTAAAGAATTTATGCTATGAACATTCAATCGAGAAAGTTGGTTTTAATTGAAGAATTCCTTCGCATTAGTGATGAGAATCTTATCTCCAGACTTGAATCATTTATCAAACAGGAAAAGAAAAAATTACACAAAAAAGAAGTAAATCCCATGTCGTTGAATGAATTCCATGAAATGATCGACCATGCAAAGCAAGATAGCGATTCTGGTCGGGTTATCTCTCACCAGGAGCTAAAAAAGAAAATCAAAACATGGAAATGAGGATTGAGTGGTCTGAACTATCGGAAAAACAACTCAAAGATATTTTAGACTATTACTCAATAGAGGCAAGTCCAAGAATAGCAAGTAACATCATCAATAAAATAATTGATAGGGTATCTATACTTGAGAACAGTCCATTAGCGGGACCTACTGAAGAACTTCTGGGCGAATATCCTGAAGAATTCAGATACCTTGTAGAAAGCAACTATAAAATTATATACTGGAGAAAAGGAAACCTTATTACAATAGCTTCTGTTTTTGATTGCAGGCAGAATCCCAAAAAAATCAAAAAAATATAACCAGTAACTTTATTCAGAGGAAAACTTTTGGAGCATTGCATTCCCGAC
>CAZUYY010000408.1:0-3198 GCA_964624935.1 uncultured Prolixibacteraceae bacterium | reverse complement strand
CCCCAACGTGTGTCCTCTTCTGCAATAAATTGCCGCCCGGGTTTGTCAAGTACAACCAGGTAATTTACCAACTTTTCGTTAGCAGGATTTGTCATTAATTTTTTTAATAGAAGCCATGATTTCCCGGTCACAAATTTAGGTCATTATCCTGGTTAATTAATTTTTTGAGGTAATAAACCTTTGAACTTAGGACCCCACCCCCTAACCCCCTCCCCCAAGAGGGAGGGGGAAAAAACTTTATACAAGTATATTCCTTTTTTATTTCAGCGGATTAATATACAACACTTTCTTAACCATAACTCCACTTCCTTTTGTAAGAGGGGCTGGGGGTGGGGCTATTCCCCCTCCCTCCTGGGGGAGGGGGTTAGGGGGTGGGGTTTAGCACATCAAAATAAGATTTAACCTTTTCTTGACTTCCTGTTTTTTTGCAGTAAATTTACCCACTTATACTTTCAAAGAACCCAATGTATGAAAATATGCATATACAGTTACTGAACCGGTTGGACGAATTGAACAGGCTTGCCACTGCAATTGATCAACTGGGAACAGACTGGGGAATACCGGCAACCGTTGTTAATGAATTGAACCTGGCGGTTGAAGAACTTATTACAAATATTATATTTTATGCATATGATGACAAGAGCGAACACTGGATCGGATTAATGTTTGAAAATCCCGAACCAGGATGCATCCGGATAAGTGTAACGGACGATGGTAAAGCTTTCAATCCGATGGAAAATTCTGCTGGGGATAATCTCAAAAAATCTCTTGAGTCAAGGGAAATAGGAGGATTAGGAATTCACCTGGCGAAGAAAATGGTAAGTCATATGGAATATCAGCGCAAGGATGGAAAAAATGTTCTCCTTCTGACCCGAAACTTTTAATTCAAAAATCCATTATTAAACAAAAAACGACACCATGAAAGAGGATATGATCAAAAAAGCGGATGAGTTACTTGAAAAAGCCTTATATGCTGCTGCTGAATTTCAGCAATTCGACCAGGAACAGACGGATAGAATAGTGGAAAGTGTTTTTAAGGCGGGTTTTAACAACCGTATAAAACTGGCTAAGATGGCTCACGAAGAAACGGGTATCGGGGACTGGCAGCACAAAGTGATGAAAAATGTCACTGCGACACTCCTGGTGTACGAAAACATTAAAAATGAAAAAACCGTTGGGGTCATATCACAGAATGAGATCACAGGGATCACTGAAATAGCCCAACCCCTGGGACCGATCTTTGCCGTCACTCCTGTGACAAATCCCACATCTACGGTACTTTATAAGACTTTGATCTGCTTAAAGACCAGGAATCCGATCCTGATCAGTGCTCACCGCGGAGCCGAGAAGTCCTGTGTGGAAACGGCACGGATATGCTATGAGGCAGCTCTGGAAGCTGGCGCCCCGGAAGATTGTATCCAGATTATTCCGGCAGGATCACGCGAGTTTACCCAGATGATCATGTCGCATCCTAAGATTGCCCTCATCCTGGCGACAGGAGGAATGGGACTCGTAAAAGCCGCCTATAGTTCCGGTAATCCTGCCATCGGTGTGGGTCCCGGTAATGTTCCCGTTTTTATTGATGTGAGTGCAGATATTCCATTTGCTGTAAGCAATATCATCACCTCTAAATCATTCGACAACGGTACCATTTGTGCAAGTGAGCAATCGGTAATTGTAGAAGAACAAATCGAAAAAGAGGTCATTGAGGAATTTGAAAAGCAGCAATGTTATTTTCTGACGCCTGAAGAGATAAAAAAAGTTGAAAGTATCGCAATTTCCCCGGATTCCGGTTCCATGAGTCCGTTTATTGTAGGTCAGTCAGCAACGATCATTGCGAAAAGGGCAGGAATTGACATTCCGGAAGGAACAAAAATCTTAATGGCAAAACTTGACGGTGTCGGAAAAGGATATCCCCTTTCCGTCGAAGTACTGGCCCCTGTTCTTGCATTTTATTCAACGAAAGATTATCAGGAAGCAATCAAGGTATGTATTGATCTCAACTTTCTTGGTGGCATCGGGCATAGTGTGGGAATTTATGCCAATGATGAAGAACGTATTCTGGAATTCTCAAAGCTTATGAATGCCGGGCGTATTTTAGTAAACACTCCAACATCCCAGGGGGCGGTCGGAGGCATTTATAATACGCTGCCAACTTCATTCACCTTGGGCTGTGGCACGGGTGGTAAAAATATTACGACTGAAAATATCACTGCCCGTCATCTGATCAATATCCAACGAATATGCCGGAGAAAACCAAATCACAAATATTTTTCGTTTGACGTGGCAAAATATTTTGATGAATCACTTGATGCAGACATTATTATAAATGAATATAATAAAAACTTTTAATTCTGAATCTATGGTAACCTTTGAACATTATTCCACGGAAAAGCATTTGATCTGCAAGTTTTCGGGACGACTGGATACACAAATCTGCCTTCGCCTTTCCGGAGAGATTAATAACAAATTACAGGAATTGAAGCAGGGCCAGGGTGAAAAGGATAAACCCGGAGAAAAAATTGATTTTGACATGACGGAGGTTACTTACATTTCTTCTTCATTTATCCGGATTTGTATGACCACATTCAATCAATGTCAAAAAGGAAATTTCTCAATCATCAATTGCGATCCATTTCTGAAAAAAACCTTCAAAATAGCAGGTCTTGATGATTTGTTGCCTGTTTCATGATTTGTGAAAGGAGAATGAGCAGGGAATCATATCCTGGCAACTTCCACACACAAGGTTACATTCCGGAATAAAGGACTATTATTTATATTATGATTGGTACATCTCTTCAGGTCACTGAAACCATTTTTGCCTTTGCTCTCGTAGTTCTATTGGTTTTCATTTTAAAGAAGAAAAAAGTTGTTTCGCCCGGTGATCTTATAAAATACTCAAAACTAATGACTATGGGTATATTGCCGGCTGTAATATTTTTACAGCTTTCGCAGAATCCTGTTCATGGTCATCAATTTATCCTTGTGCTTATTATGTTTTTAGCCGGTTTGAGCTCCATGCTGATTACCTGGTTTATCGGTATTCTTATGCGGCTCAAAAAAGAAACTTTAGGCATGCTGATCATTACCTCTACATTTGGTTCTTCAGCACTTATCGGTTATCCTTTGATCAAGTTTGCTTTTCCATCTAATATGCCGGCAATGACGGATGCTATTCTTATCAGCGAACTTGGCGTC
>CAZUYY010000407.1:0-3200 GCA_964624935.1 uncultured Prolixibacteraceae bacterium | reverse complement strand
AATCTTTTCTATTAAATATTTATACGGCCGGAATTACCGCTAAAGAGACTGACATTCACAAAGCAAGGGTCGATCTTAAAAAAATATTTGCCCTGTTTGATTTTTTTAAAATGATCGGTTTTGACACGTTAAAAATTGAAGAACCTCAAAAGGTTTTTAATGATGTTTTCAAAGCTGCCGGAAAGATCCGGGAAATCCAGATGAACCTTCTTTATATTCAAAATTTAGGCAAAAATGATCCGGCGTTAAAACTGTTCTCCAGGTACCTTAAAAATAATTCGAAAAAAAACACCCGGCTGTTTATCCAATCCATCATAAACTTTGATGAAAGGCGACTTACCAAAATCCGTGGAACCATTAAGAAAAAATTCAGGGATCTTGACATTGAAAAGATCATTCATAAATGCGATGAATTCTTTCAAATGCATTCTGCAAAGATCAAGAAGTACAGAATGAAATCGGATGACACGGAGAATATCCACAAAATCAGGAAAGAAATGAAAAATATTTCTGCTATTGCAGGCTTGCTGAATCTTTTACGGGTGGACGAATTTATTGAAAATCTGACAGAAGCATTAAATCAGGCAGAATTGTCAATCGGGGAATGGCATGACAGGATCGTTTTTAATAAATCGTTGGATCACTTTATTAAGGTGAACGAAAATAAACAAGAACAAATAGTTGGTACGTTGGAAAGAGTTAACCAAGTTGTGGATAAAGAGAAGGAAGACTTATTAAATAAGTTGCTTCCCCAAGTAGATAATGTAGTCATTCAGATTGCTCAAATCCCATTTCTCAGAAAACTATGTTCCTGAAATTTGTGCTTCACAAATAAATTTCCGTAGTTTCTTTTGAGCAGATTTTTCACTCTCATAAACAATTTTATGTCCGTCACCCAATGCTTTTTCAATATCCCTGATATCTTTTACGAGCCTGAACATCCCGTTGATTTCTACTGAAGCCGCCTGGTCTGTTCCCCAAAGTGAACGATCAAGAGTAATATGACGCTCAACGAATGAGGCCCCAAGCGCCACTGCAGCATAGGTAGGAGCTAACCCAGTTTCGTGTCCTGAATATCCGATTGGAATAGTATCATATTTTTGCAAGAATGAACGGATTACAAGGAGGTTCAACTCATTTAGTTTACAAGGATAGGAGGAAGTGGATTGAGCAAGAAGTAATTTTTTCGTATCCACCTGGGAAATTGCTTGTTCAACTTGGGCCATTGTAGACATTCCGGTCGAAAGAATAACCGGTCTCCCAAGACTATTCATTTTTCGAAGAAGTTCCAGATCCGTGATTGTTGCTGAAGCTGCCTTATATGCAACGGGATTGAACTGTTCGATAAAATCCACAGCGCATTCATCCCATGTGGATGCAAACCAATGAATCCCTTTCTGCCTGCAATAGCTGTCGATCTCAGCGTATTCATCAAATCCGAATTCAATTTTCCGTCTGTAATTAATGTATGTCATCCTGCCCCAGGGGGTATCCCTTTCAATATCCCATTGATCCATAGGAGTACTCAGTTCGGGTGTTCGTTTTTGAAATTTTACCGCATCGCAACCGGCAAAAACGGCCCCGTCGATGAGTTTTTTCGCCATATTCAGGCTCCCGTTATGGTTGATGCCGATTTCCGCAATAATATAAACTGGTTCATTATCGCCGATATAGCGATTGCCGACTTGTATTTTTCTTTGTGTGTTCATAGTGCTTTTTGTTTTATAGAAATAATAATTTCTGCAAATTCCCTGAAGGCGCCATGACCTCCTTTATTTTCCATTATGAAGTGGGTAATTTCTTTTACAATTGGTAATGCATCAGCCGGACAGGCTGATATTCCTGCATGCCTTATGATCTCCAGATCATTGATATCATCTCCGATATAGGCAACCTGATCGGCAGCAATGTTTCTGGTCCGGAGGATTTCTTTAAATGTGAAATACTTATCAAGACTTCCAGGATGATATTCTTTGATTTCAAGTTTATTGACTCTTTGCCGGACAATTTCAGAATTCTCTCCTGTAATAATGCCTGTTTCAACTTGAACCAGTTGCTTCAATCGCTCGACACCCATCCCGTCACGAACAGAAAACCGTTTCATTTCCTCGCCGGTCTTCGAGTAATAAATCCCTCCATCTGTCAAAACCCCATCGCAATCGGTCAATAGCAGCTTTATTTTACTCACTTTTTCGACAATCTTTTTATTAATTTTCTCCATATTCATTTTTATTTACCAGCAAGTCCATCCACCATCAACTACAAGATTTGCACCTGTCATATACGATGAAGCATCACTTGCAAGAAAAACAAGAGATCCCTTGTAATCGTCAGGTCCGGCCATTCTTCCTAAAGGAGTCTTGTTAGAATAGTTTTCTATAAAATAGTCATCCTGACCATTTTTCACTCCACCCGGAGACAATGTGTTAACCCGGATTCCGCTTTGTCCCCAATAAGTTGCAAGATATTTTGTCAGCATGATGACACCTGCTTTGGTTACGGGATAGGCAGGCGGTTTATAAAATGATTGTACTCCTTCCTGATTTTTATACAAATTCTGGTCAGGCGCTGAAATGCCATAGGTCGAGCTGATATTGATAATGCTTCCTTTCTTTTGAATTACCATCTGACTACCGATGACTTGTGAACACAGAAATACTCCGGTCAGGTTAACATCAAGTGACTTTTGCCATAATTCAATAGGATAATTTTCAAATTTGGATTGTTCGGTCGCTGCTTTCGGATTCTCGAACATATCATTGATGGCTGCATTATTTACCAACACATCAATTCTCCTGTAATTCAGAAGTACATCTTTCAGCAACCAGATGATGGATTCCTTATTCGTGACATCCAGATAATGTCCAATGGAATCTTTAAGTTGGTGTTCTGCAAATTCATGACACTTCTTTTCATCGAGATCGGCTACCACCACTTTCGCCCCTGCCTCATTTAATGCGATGCAATGATTCCGGCCAATGAGTCCCAATGCACCAGTGACAACGGCTATCTTACCTTTTAATGAAAATATATTGTTTTTCATCATTTAAGATTTCGCGGTTTTGTATTGAATCCCGATGTTTTCCTGAAAGTAGGTTGAACCGGAATACCTTTAATCTGCTGTAACACATTCCCATTCCTTACAGCCTCTTTTAACAGGAATAACACTTCCCCGTAAACCGACAAGGTATATTCAATAT
>CAZUYY010000406.1:0-3207 GCA_964624935.1 uncultured Prolixibacteraceae bacterium | reverse complement strand
CAATGCTGATAATCGCCGGGCATCCTCCAGTGAAGCGGAGATCAGTTTCCGGTAATCTTCATTTGTCCGGTCTTTCATTAAAGCAAGTTCCAGCTCGCCGGTAAGCGCCGTAATAGGGGTCTTTAATTCATGAGAAGCATGGTCAACAAAACTTTTCTGCACATAAAATGCGGTTTCAATGCGACTAAGCGAATCATTGATGGTACTGGCAAGTTTAACCAGTTCGCCTTTGGCCCGGCTAGGAATTGGGACCCTCAAATGCAAACCGCTTCCGCTCATTTTTTCAGTAAAATTGATTATTTTATTGATTGGAGCGAAAATATTCCTGGTAAAAAAGAGCCCCGATAAAACAATAAGCAATAAGGAGGCAAGGCAGGCAGTAAGCAGTGTTATCCTTAGATCTTTGAACAATTTCCTGCCTATAATATCGACCCCAGAGACAATGATTTTTACGTATTGTTTACCAATAAGTTTTCTACACCCAACATACTGCCGTTCTCCGGTTTTCATCTCAACTTCCAAACTCTGATCGAGTTGCCGGAGTATTTTGGAATAGTCAAACTGAGCCGGCTTATATTCATTTATATAGAAGAATTCCTTGGTGCTCTTATAAACGACAATTTCCTCTTCATGATCTTTTGACCACTTTTTATCATGCTCTGATTGGTTAATGCTGTCGGAACCGGAGATGTAACTTTTGTTCAGTAATTGGACGGACAAGTCGACACGCTGCATTAGTCGGTCATAAAAAGCATCCTTGCGTATATTAACCGTATTAAAATAAACATAAACAGAGAAGATTGAAATAATGACACCACAAATAGCCACAAAAAGTAAAGAAATCCGTAATCTTAGATTCATATCAGTCTTCTTTTTTTAAAATAAATCCCATCCCTACGACCGTATGGATTAATTTCTCGTCAAACTCTTTATCGATTTTCTTTCTCAGGTAATTCATATATACATCGATCACATTGGTTCCATGGTCGAATGAAAAATCCCATACCCTCTCTTCAATATCCAAACGGGAGACTACCCTGCCCTGGTTCCTCAATAAATACTCGAGGAGTTTAAACTCCCTTGGGGTAAGGTTAATCGGAATGTTGTCCCTGGAAACAGTCTTCGTGGACGTATCCATTTCAATGCCCTCAAATTTAAGTTTATTCGCATGACTGGTTTCTTCCTTGCGCCGCAATAAAGCTCTAACCCTGGCAAGTAGTTCCTTAAACTCAAAAGGCTTGCTTATGTAATCATCAGCTCCTGCTTCCAGTCCGGTTACCTTATCGTCAATACTGCTAAGGGCTGTAAGCATCAGGATTGCAACCTTGTAATCACGCTGGCGGATTTCTTTGCAAAGCTGAATGCCATTTTTCTTGGGCAGCAGGATATCGAGGATTATAAGATCATAATCACCCTGCCGTGCCATCAAATCACCTTCAAGTCCGTCTGTGGCAATGTCAACTGTAAACAAATTTTCAGAAAGACCTCTGGATATGAATGAGGCGACTCTCTGATCATCTTCCACCAGCAGAATCTTCATAAAAGTCCTTTTCTTGTTTGCAAATATAACAAATTTGAATCTTTTCACACTGATTTCTAATTTGTTTCTAATAAGATGCTAATCTGTTTCTAATAAGATATTAATAGGCTTCTAATTCTGTGAGTCTATTTTTGTTAACCTGATCAGCGATGAAAATTTTGAACGGTTGAGAATTGAAAAAAATCAGAGATGGACAGGAAAAGAAAATCATGAAATGACAGGCATTTTTATATAAAAAATATTTATGTATAAAGTACTTATTACAGGTGGTGCAGGATATAAAGGGACAAAACTTGCCGAATCCTTTTTAAAACAAGGATATACAGTTACCATCTTAGACAATTTCATGTATGGCTTCAATCCCGTTCTTGGTTTTGTGGCTAACCCCAATTGCAATATTCTGAAGCGGGACATCCGAAGCATCAGGGAGGCAGATCTAAAAGACTATGATTTTATCTATCATTTAGCCGGTATCAGCGGGTATCCCGCATGTGAAGCAAATCCGCATCTGGCAGAGGTCACTAATGTCACTGCGACAAAAAGGATGGTAAGCCTTTTATCGAAACAACAGATTTTAGTTTATGCCTCGACTACTTCTTTTTATGGTTCATCAGGCAAAATAAGAAATGAAGATTCAATACCTGAACCAACATGCCTGTATAGTATTACGAAATACGAAGCAGAAAAGATCTGTATGGGTAGAGAGAACAGCGTTTCTCTGCGATTTGCAACATTATTCGGGACCAGCCGCAGGATGCGCTGTGATCTGATCGTGAATGATTTTGTCTTTAAAGCCATGAATGAAGGAAGTCTTGTGTTGTTCGATTCAAATAGCACAAGAACCTTCCTCCATCTAAACGATGCCATCGCCGCTTATAATCTCGTACTGATGATCCCTGAAAAGATGAAAAATAATATTTACAATGTTGGGTCAAATGATATGAATTTCACAAAACTTGAACTGGCACAAAAAATCCAAAAACACATCAATTTTAAAATTATTGATTCAAACTTGCCTGATCTTGATGTGCGAAATTTTATTATCAATTACGATAAGATCAATAAACTCGGATTCAAAGCGAAAACAGGGATTGATGAGGGAATAGAGGAGCTGATAAAACTTTACACTTTCTATGAACCTGTTTCTGTGTATCAGAATGCTGAATGCATTTAAGTAAATTACGAATTACAATTCAGGATTGGTGAAAATAAACTACAAATATTATTACAGGTTGATTGAAAAGGTCTTTTGTTTTCTGGTACCAGAAAACAAGAAGATACTTTATTACGGCTATCACAATATAAAAATCCTGAAATCACTGAAACCGTCATATGCCGTTTGTGTTGACAAAAACGGCAATCACAATGCACCCGGTCACGATGAATTTAGTACCGTTGATTTAGTTAAATCAAAATATAATGCATATGAACCCGGACAAATTTTCGATTATGTAATATTAGATATTGCCATCGGCCAGACTGATGAAATCTGCCAGTTGCTGAAAAATGTCAAAAAAGCCTGCGCCCGGCATACGCGGGTAATTATACATCAGGAAAATTATTTGTGGGAATGGATCTTCAGGATCGCGATATTTCTGAACCTGAAAAACAAAGAAGCCACGCAAAACTGGCTTTCATCAGGCGATATTAAAACGTACCTTAATTCT
>CAZUYY010000405.1:0-3211 GCA_964624935.1 uncultured Prolixibacteraceae bacterium | reverse complement strand
ACCCCTCCGCACCTGCACATTCATCCCCGGTGTATTCAGCAAATAAAGAACGCCCGGATTAGGATTATTCTTCTGATCAACGATCTGCCCCTTGTTTTCAATGAAACCAGGTTCTGCATTCGGACATTTAAGAAGGTTCCCTGGTTTATTTAATGCTAAAACGTCAGACCAACCGCTGAAAAGACCTGTGATCAGAAATAGAAATAAAGAAAAGAGTACGACTCTTTTCATTTTATCACGATTTATAAAGGCAAATATAACCCTTTATAATCAATGACAGGAAATATTTGAAATGGTTGTCTAGTTAAAAGCGGACAAGCGGACAAGCAAACAAGTTGAACAAGCGGACGAGCAGTCCTCAGTCGGCAGTCAGATTTTGAATTTTAATTCATTCTCCATTCTCCATCCTCCATTCTCCATCTTCATCGCGTCACGATTCTCACCATCTAATTTTGCCATTTTGCCTTCTTACCATTTTGCCATTTTATCCAGCATCCGGCTACACGATCTTCAGATGTGCAAACCTCAGCAACAACTGCTTCTGCCCAATCCCATGAAAAAACACCGTCGCCTTCGTATTCGGCCCCGCCCCCTCCATGCTGATAACCTTCCCCTTCCCAAACCGTTCATGCTCAACCTCCATCCCTACCTGTATTTCATCACCGGAATTATTCTGCGCCGGCCCGGATGGAATGTGATTCAGTTTATGGAAATTCTTCAGATCCACCGGCTTGGATGAAGCAGGCGGCTTCCCCGCAAGGATACTCGAGAAATTATCATCGGTATGAAAGCTCTCCTGCCGGTTAAGTGGTTTCTTCGGATATTCAATATGCTTTTCAGGGATTTCATCCAGGAAACGGCTGGGTTCATTCGATATCAGATCACCCCAGCGGTACCGGCTTTCAGCATAACTCAGTGTCAGCTTCTGCTGTGCACGCGTGATCGCCACATAGAACAACCTTCGCTCTTCCTCCAGATCGTCCCGCTCTGTAACTGACTGAACCGATGGAAAAAGATTCTCTTCCATCCCTACTACATACACATAGGGAAATTCCAGCCCTTTGGCCGCATGAACAGTCATCAGCGTCACCCGGTCCTGATCCTCGCTGTCGCTGGTATCCTGGTCGGTAAGCAACGCAATATCCTGCATGAAATCTCCGAGGGTCTTCGGCTCGCCGTCATCAGCCGGTGAAGTGGCATTGGCCTCTGATAATAACGCTGCATCCGGTATTGACCCGATAGGCGCAACATCCTTTTCCGTGAACTCCTTGATGGCATTCAGCAGTTCCTCTATGTTTTCAAACCTGCTGACTCCCTCCGGGGTCTTATCGTCATACATCTCTCTCAGCAACCCGCTGGACGTGGCAATATGTTTTGCAAGATCAAAGGCCGGCTTGCTCTTCAGCATCACCGAGAAACTGCGGATCATGGTAATGAACGCCGTCAGCTTCCCCCGCGTGCCTTCCGTTAGATGAACAGGGTAGGAGAGAGGATCTTCCAGGATCTCATAGATGCTCTTCTTATAATCTTCGGATGCCACGATCAGCTTCTCTACCGTCGTCTTCCCGATACCGCGGGCAGGATAATTGATGATCCGCAGCAGGGCATCTTCATCCTGCGGATTCACAACCAGCCGGAAATAAGCCAGCAGGTCTTTGATCTCCTTCCGCTGATAAAACGACTGTCCGCCATAAATACGGCACGGGATATTCATCCGCCGCAACGCATCTTCGATGGATCTCGACTGCGCATTCGTCCGGTAAAGAATGGCAAACGCCGCATTCGGAAGCTGGTGATTCATCTTGTTCTCAAAGATGGATTGTGACACCAGGTTGCTCTCCTCATTATCAGTCGACGACCGGATAAGAGTGATCTTCGAGCCTTCCGCATTCTCAGTCCAGATCTCCTTGAAAATTTGGTTTTTATTATTGACGATAAGGCTGTTGGCAGCAGCCACGATAGTCTTTGTCGACCGGTAGTTTTGCTCCAGCTTGAATACTTTCAGGTCGGGATAATCGCTCCGGAAATTGAGGATGTTCTGAATGTTCGCGCCGCGGAATGCATATATGCTCTGCGCATCGTCTCCCACCACACAGATATTCTCATTGTTGGCTGCCAGCTTTTTCACGATGAGGTACTGCGCATAATTTGTATCCTGGTACTCATCCACAAGTATATAATGAAATTTCTGCTGGTATTTATAAAGCACTTCCGGGAAATCGCGCAACAGGATATTCATGTTGAACAGCAGGTCGTCAAAATCCATGGCCGAAGCCCTCACCAGCCGCGACTGGTACTGCAGGTAAAGCTGCCCCGTAAAAGGCTTTCCCGAGCTGTGGTCGTATGACCTCAATTCCGGAGTTTGATTATACTCGCTGGCCGAGATCAGGCTGGTCTTAGCAGCAGAGATCCGGTGCAGGATATACCCTGCCGCATACACCTTCTCGTCAAGGTTATTCTCTTTGATCAGCGCACGAAGCAGCCTCTTCGAATCCTCTGTATCGTAAATGGTGAAGTTCGACGGATAACCCAGATGATGCCCTTCTATCCGCAACACACGTGCAAAGATGGAATGAAAGGTCCCCATCCATACGCTCTGCGCCTCCGTCGTCCCCACAAGACCGAGGATGCGGTTCTTCATCTCACGGGCAGCCTTGTTGGTGAAAGTAAGTGCAAGAATGTTGAATGCATCCACCCCCAGGCTAAGCAACTGAGCCACCCGGTACGTAAGCACACGCGTCTTCCCCGACCCCGCCCCCGCAATCACCAGCGACGGCCCCGCCGTACATTCCACAGCCTTGCGCTGCTCCTCATTCAAATCCTTCAAAAAATCTATCACGACAATCTATATCAACCCGCCAAAATTACGATTTACAGAAATAGCCCCGATGATTGTGGAAAAGTATTTACAGGAATAAAATTTACGATTGACGATTTACGATTGACGATTTTATTTTGGATTTACGATTTACGATGTACGATTACAATTACAATTACGATTACAATGTAGTCAATGCCTGAATAATGTTGACCGTTTTTTAGTGATTTTATTTTTTTTATCGACAATCTAAAATCCACAATCGTAAATGAATTCGTAAATCCACAATCGTAAATCGTAAATACTTTTGTACGTTTGTACTAAATAACCACCCTTTATGAAAATCCCGGTTTTTCAGCTCATCAACTTTGGCATCATCCTCTTTGCCCGATA
>CAZUYY010000404.1:0-3213 GCA_964624935.1 uncultured Prolixibacteraceae bacterium | reverse complement strand
GGATAGAACTTTGGTAATAAAATCTTCCCGGGGACTGGCGCTCCGGTGGTAATGACAGAAACAAGATGGTTATACTTTTTTAATAATTCTACAAATCGTTTAGTCGATATGACAGCTCCATTTTTAGAATTATCATAGCAATCAATGACCATGGCTATTTTTAGCTGTTTCCCTTTCGGGGTACCACTATCCATTTTTTAACACCATTTTCAATAACTAATCCTTTTCTGAAAATTCTAAAATTCTTAGTACAATGCTAATGTACGATAATTTATCTGATATGGTATTAAGTATTTTAAAGATTTGATCTCTTTTGGACCATGGTTTCATTCCATGGAAAAACCGGTACCTCTGAACGCAAGGTTCAAATCAAACACGATCGAACTTCAGAATTCTTTGATCGGTATTCGATTGCTCTATTATATTCTTTTGCCATTTTGCCATCTTGCCATTTTGCAATTTGGTCTTCGTTGATCAATGTTTGATTATTCAGCATATATCAAAAAAAACAGTTGGAATATTTATAAAAAGTATATACTTTTGTGGTAGTAATTAAGGGTATATTATGAAAACACTTTCCTTAAAACTTGATGATTCAGTTTTTAGTGAAACTGAACAGGTAATCAATCATATCAAAAAATCCCGGAACAGGTATATTAATGAAGCGTTGGATTTTTATAACAAAATTCAAAAAAGGAAACTTTTAGCTTCTAAATTAGAAAAGGAATCCAAACTCGTCAAAGAAGAATCTTTAAAAGTTCTTCATGAATTTGAAAAGATTGATTATGAAGGCTAAGCAATTTGAAATCTGGATTGCAGATTTAAATCCGACAATTGGAACTGAACCTGGAAAAGTAAGACCGGTGTTAATCGTTCAGACTGACCTGTTGAACAAATATCATTTATCTTCAATTATTTGCCCGGTTACAACCAATATTCAAAAGGAAAGTGAAATTTTAAGGATCCATTTGAAAAAAGGCTGCTGTGGCTTAAATGAAGCATGCGATATAATGATTGATCAGATCCGTGCCATTGATAATAAAAGATTAATTTATAAAATCGGCATGGCTCCAACTGATATCACAGATAAAATAAAGGAAAACCTTAAAATACTATTGGATTTAGAATAGTTAGAAGAAATGGACCATTAACCGCCTTTTGCCAAATAACCACAATCGAACTTCAGAAATCGTTGATCAATATTCAAAACCTTTCCTCCCCTCCCTCTTGGGGGAGGGGACGGGGGTGGGGTCCTTCGCAGTATCCTTTAAGAAAGCCTTTCTTAAATCCGAAACCTCCTCATCACTGATGGGTATCATCTTCCCAAGACAGGCTCCCATTAAAATTGATTTTGCACTCAATTCAGCAATTTCCAGACGGTCGAAGGCTTGCAACGCCGTTTCCCCTGTGAAAATTACTGAATCATTGCTGATTATAAGTCCCGGATTGTCAATTGAAAGTGATTGCGGAATAGTAGTAGTTGCCGGAGAAAGTGCATCAAATGATATAGTAGGAAGATCCTGTAAAAATATCCAGCTTTCCGGAATAGTCCTTACGTTCATTTTGGTATTCGTAACTCCAAATGCCATCAGGTTGGGACTCTGAGTTTGAATTATGGAATTTATGCCGGGATTATCCCTGTAAATTCTCTGGTGTAGCCAGGATGACTTACTCGGTATTTTATGCGGTTCTCTCTTTCCTGATTTGATCTGGACAATATCGTCTGTTCCAAGGCTCCAGTTTTCAACATTGGCAGGAGTAATTAAGAAATTATCATCATGCAATCTCATCGATACTGTACCATAAGCGCTGATCATTAATTCCTGACAGAAAGCACGGTTTATAATTTCACAAATAGATGCTCTCTTCTCTGATTCATTTGAAGAATAAGATAGAGAATCCATCTCAGGCATGAGTTCGGGTGTCTGATTTTCAAATGCCGTTATCTGATCATCTGTCAGACACCTCATATCCCCTAAGTTTTTACTGAGAAGAATTGTCCTTGCACAATACTCAAGAGCTTCAAAGCGATGATATACATCAATTAAGCCGGTACCACTTACGACTGTCCCATGGTTTTCCATGATCACAGCATTAAAACCTTTCCTGAATTGTTCATCGATTTTCATTCCCAAAGCTTCACTTCCGGGTATTTCATACTCCGCGTAACCGACATCTCCGCAAATTTTTCTGGTATTTGCAATAATTTTTGTATCCGGGATCTGTCTTACAATACTAAAAGAAACCAGCGCCGGCGGATGCGCATGAATAATAGCAGTCAGGTCTGGGCGGGTTTTATAAATAGCTTTATGGAATGGATACTCGGAAGAGGGTTTGTGGGGGCCAATGATTTTTCCATCTGATTTTATACAAATAATATCAGAAGGCTGCAGATTTCCTTTATCTGTCGCTGCAGGTGTTATCCATATATCCCCATGCTCATCCCTTATGGAGATATTGCCTCCGGAAGTTGTGGTCAAACCGGTTTGATAAATTCTTTTAATAATGAATGAAATTAATTCATCAGGATGCAAAGAGCCCATGTTCATTCTTTCTTTCATCGGATATTTATTTTAAATGGCTCAATTTTTTTAAGTCCGAGATCAACTTCCGGCTCATTGCCTGAAAAAGTCCTCTTCCATAATACCATGGCAGCTCCCAGTGCAGTAGCATTATCTATTTCCGAAATATAGACCGGCATATTTGGTAATAGTGCTGCTAACAAACGAATAAAAAGTTCATTGCGTGCAAATCCACCGGTGATATATATTCGCCTGGTATTATCATGATCAGGAATAACCAGTTGAAGAGATTTTATTCCCATCATAGTCAGATCAATGATCAATTTATGATAGGCTTCTTCAAAAGAACCAAAAACAGATAAATCAAGCTTGGGGTAGTTATTACCGTTACATTGATCCTTTGTAAAAAATAGGGTTTCTTCTAAAAGTTTATTCAGAAGGCTTTCATCCCCCTGTATTTGTTTATAACTTTCAGCATTCTGATTAAAGAAGGAGGTAATTTGCTGTGTATAAATATCGTGGATATGACCCATGAAATACCGGGATGATTTGACCTGATTTTGATTTGTACTTAAATAGCATAGGGTATCCTGCTGAAGTTGATTAATGGTCAACGCTTCTTTGTTAAAAGGATTCATAAAAATGCACCATGTTCCTGTAGAGATTAAAATAAAAGGTTCCGGACTTTCTT
>CAZUYY010000403.1:0-3218 GCA_964624935.1 uncultured Prolixibacteraceae bacterium | reverse complement strand
GAACTATATCTGGTCAGTTTCTTCCGGTGGCATGATCACGGCAGGGGGCACTGCAACCAGTAGTACCGTTACTGTTACCTGGAATGCAACAGGATCTCAAACAGTAAATGTGATCTATACCGATGCCAACGGTTGTACCGCTTTAGCGCCGACAGTTTATAACATTACCGTCAACCCATTACCGATACCTACAATTACAGGACCAATATCGGTTTGTGCAACATCAACAGGGAATGTGTATTCGACGGAAACAGGAATGCTATACTACATCTGGACAGTTTCATCCGGCGGGGTAATTACATCAGGATGGGGAACAAATTCAATCGTCGTGACATGGTATTCTGCAGGGCCACAGAATGTATCCGTAAACTATACCAATGCGAATGGTTGCACTGCCATTAACCCTTCAGTACTTTCAGTTAATGTTGAACCATTGCCTGTTCCAACAATTATTGGTCCTGATTCAGTATGCATTTTATCAACAGGTAATAATTATATTACTGAATCAGGAATGCTTAACTACATCTGGACAGTTTCATCCGGGGGAACAATTACCTCCGGGTTGGGGACAAATTCAATCATCGTGACCTGGGATTCTGCAGGGCCGCAACAAGTCACAGTTCTTTATACAAATCAATTTGGATGTACTGCTGCAAATCCAACTTCATTTAATGTAACCGTGAAACCTTTGCCGGGAATACCGGGGAATATAACTGGTCCCTCGCCTGTATGTGCAGGATCTTCAGGTTTGGTTTATACCGTTTCCCCTGTCAGCAGCGCTATTTCTTATGTCTGGACCCTGCCCTCCGAATTCTTAATTGTATCGGGGAACGGGACCGATTCCATTACTGTTATTGTAGATACAAATGCTTCATCCGGAAACATATTTGTTTATGGGACAAATAATTGTGGTAATGGGCCGTCTTCTCCTCCTTTTGCGGTAACTGTAAATTATCCGGCGACAGGAAGTGCCGGACCGGATGGATTGACCTGCCAGACGACTCCTTTTACAGTTACACAGGCCTCGGCATCAAATTACAGTTCGATTCACTGGCATTCAAACGGGCATGGTACTCTTACCGGTACGACAACTTTATCTCCAACCTATACTCCTGCGCATGGAGAAACAGGCCCGGTAACACTGACATTGATTATATACGGGAAGGCCCCCTGTGCTAATGATACTTCAGGAATGATCCTTACTATTGAACCAAAAGCCATTGTAAATGCCGGGAATGACCTGACCACGTGTGGACAGGCCCCGGTAATTTTAACCGGTTCATCAGCTTCTGATTACCAGTCGCTGCTTTGGACGACTTCCGGTTCTGGGGTATTTAATGATCCCACGATCCTTCATCCTGCCTATACTCCGGGCATTTCAGATGTAAATGCGGGAAGCGTCTTTCTTACATTGCATGCGACCTCTACGGCACCTTGTGAACCTGATTCCAGCAGGGTTTTACTTACAATCAGCAAGCCGGTTTACGTTTATGCAGGACCTGACAGTTCGTTGTGCGGGGATCAGCCATTTCCATTAAGTAAAGCCATCGCCATTGGATATTCAACAATCACTTGGTCAACCACAGGTGACGGGATGTTCAATGATCCGAATCTTGTCAATCCGGTTTATACACCGGGAAATAACGATATACTTCAGGGTAAAGCGATACTGACAATAACTGCCGCGGGAGTTTATCCATGTTCGTCTCAAACGGATTCTTTGACGCTGATCATCAATAAAAAACCTACAGTTCATCCGGGGCCTGACGGGGTAATTTGCCAGGGAATGATATTTACTGTTACGGGAGTGACTGCTTCTGATTTCAGTCATTTCAGATGGCAATCCGACGGACAGGGAGTCCTTTCTGATACGAGCACCTTTTCTCCGGTTTATACTCCCGGAACGGATGAAACGGGAACTGTAATCATCACATTGAAGGTTTTTGGCACGTTATCCTGTCAGGACAGCATGGTTTCATGTCAGGTGAAGGTGAATATTTACAGTCCTGTTGTAGTTAAGGCAGGAGAATCTCAGATAATTGAATATGATTCTACGACAATAGTTCATGCGGAGACAAGCGGGGGAACCGGAGACTTCAGATATGAATGGGAACCCTCATCTCTTTTAGTAGATGATACTGCTTTAGAAACTCAGACCTTACCCCTGAAAAAAGACACTGTCTTTATTATTACGGTGACGGATAAGGTAACAGGCTGCATTTCTTCAGACAGCACAAAGATCGTTGTAGAAGGCCCCGGAGAAGGTCTGGATAGCTGTATCGTCATACATAATGTCGTCACGCCCAACGGAGACGGTAAAAATGATACGTGGATCATCGATTGTATTGAAAATTACCCGGAAAACAGTGTTCAGATCTTTAACCGGTGGGGTGATTTAGTCAATAGTTTTGATCGTTATGATAATACGACTCAAGTGTGGAAGGGTACAAATAGAAGCGGGAAGCTTTTGCCTTCGGGAACTTATTATTATGTGCTTCAGATAAGGAATGAGAAAGCGAGGACGGGATGGATATTGCTTAGGGGAGGGACGGAATAAGGGTCACTCCCCCTCCCTCTTGGGGGAGGGGGTCAGGGGGTGGGGTCATTTAAAACCTATAAATTATGTAAAACCTATAAATTATGAGAAAACTATTTATCCTTTTGGTATTTTCCTGTTTTGCACTTTATGTCGTCGGACAAAAGTCAGGCTTGCAGGTAATGACATTTAATATCCGTTATGATAATCCCAATGATGGGGATTATTCCTGGAAAAACAGAGTTCCCATTATAAAAGAACTCTTGCAGCAGGAAGGCCCGGATATCATGGGTTTTCAGGAAGCACTGAAGAACCAGGTCGATGGATTGCAGGAACTCCTGCCAAACTATTCCCGCTGGGGAGTCGGCAGGGACGACGGAAAAGAAAAAGGTGAATATTCCGTGATCTTTTACCGTACAAGCCGTTTTACAAAATTGGACGGCTCGAATTTCTGGCTCTCGGAAACACCGTCTGTGCCCGGGTCACGCTCATGGAATACCGGCTGTACACGGATTGTGACCTGGCTTAAGCTGAAGGATCAAAAGAGTAACAATGTCATTTTCGTGTTCAATACACATTTTGATAATGCCAGTGCGAAGGCCCGGGAGGAAAGCGCTAAACTGTTAAAGAAAAAAATATCAGAGATCGTAGGAAAAACATTTACCATCATTACAGGCGATTT
>CAZUYY010000402.1:0-3218 GCA_964624935.1 uncultured Prolixibacteraceae bacterium | reverse complement strand
CATAAAGGTTCAGCTTGTCTTCATATAACAAACCTCTTTTCAGATAGGCATCAATATAATCTGCTGAGATCTTGGTCGCTATTGTGTATTCCGTTTCTGCATTGGCAAACTGCTGCATATTGACAAGAACATCCCCTTTCAGGACATATCCTCTGGGTTTATCAGGCGCCATGCGGATGGATTCATCCAGAATGTTAATGGCTTCGGGGTAATTTCCAATATTGCTATAGGCCAGACCAAGATTGTACCGGACATCAAGATCAAAAGGATTTGAAGGTTCATGAAGCGAGATCACTTTCTTAAAATCTTCTATAGCCAGGGAATCATTTTTCAGATTCATAAAGTAAATTGTACCCCGTAACATATAAGGAATTGCCGGAGCTACTTTTTCGCAGGAGAGATTGGTATATTCAAGAGCAGTAGTATAGTCTCCTGCATTATAAAATTGCAAACCCACGCCAAAATAACCTCGCCAGTAATCAGGATACTTTGATATCACATCGTTCCAGAAAGTAAGATTATCTTTCCATATCCTTGTCCGCTGTATAGTCATCAGGGATAAAATCACAAGGATTCCTGCCAAGAATGCCACTGCGAGGTATCTCCAGGTTTGTATCCCGCTGATCCGGGAATAGAGCTGTCCGGCAATAAAAAAGAGACCGATATAGGGAATGTAAGTGTAACGTTCATTGATCAGCGAATCGCCTACAGGTAAAAACTTGATCATAACCGAAACCGTTATGAGGTAAAATAAAAACCCGAACAGGTAATCCTTTGTGCGCCGGGCCGATCTGAAAGCCAGGAAAACAAGACCAGCAAGTATTATCGGAAAGAGATAAAAGTACCACGGGAAAGAACTCAGATCCTGATATGAATATGGATGTACCGCTGAAAGGTGAACCGGGATGATCAACTTGAAAAGATAGTTCATCAGGCCGTAGCATGCATTCAATGCACTGGTGAGGGAAATAACGTGCTGGTTGTTAAGCGCAGTGATGACAATCTGTGCCTTGACGGCAAGTACCCCGAAAAATATGCAAAGAATAAAGAACGGCACCTTCTCAAGGATAACACGAAGATTTATCTTTCTCCCTTTATAATAATCAAAAAGTAAAAACAAGACAGGAAGTGTTACTGCCTGTGCTTTAGCAAGATTTGAGAGGATAAACAGAATAAAAGAAACAACTAATAATACAGGTTTCCCGGTTTTCACATAGCGAACATATACCAGAGCGCTGCTAAGAAAAAAACCACCATAGAGCACATCTTTCAGTTCCGACACCCATACCACAGACTCCACATGCATGGGATGGATGGCAAATAGTGCCGCAGTCACTGCAGCCGTTTTCAAGCCCTTTCTGTCAAGTAATTCATAGATGAGATAAAACACCAGAACAACATTCAGAAGATGCAGCATGATGTTGTTAAGATGAAACCAGAAAGGATTTACCCCTGCATACATACCCGGATCACCATGTGGAAAAACCAGCCACTCAAGGTGAAGCCATAATAATGTAAGCGGGTGATAGTTACCCATGTAAAAGGTCGAAAAGGAAAATACCTCCCTGAAATTGAAATTCTTCAGAAAAGGATTCTCGTAGGTATAGGAATGATCATCCCATAAAATAAGACCATGTCCCAGAGCAGGAAGAAAAATGATAAATGTCGCTGCAAGAATGATCAGTAAAGGAATGACATGATTTATTTTCGAAGGCGCTGGTATCGGTTTTAAAGTTCTCTTATCCGGTCGGTTAATCATATTCGGTCGTTATCACTGGTTTACAAATTTATTGATTTTTCAATATCTTATTTATAACTCTTTTGACAATTTATAACCCCACCCCCTAACTTAATGACCCCACCCCCTGACCCCCTCCCCCAAGAGGGAGGGGGAAGAAAACTCCATAAAATAATATTATTTATTCATTACAGCGGATTAATATTCTGCATTATCTTCTCCACAAAAAATCTCCCTTTTAAAGGGGAAGCTGGAGGTGGGGTCATTCCCCCTCCCTCTTGGGGGAGGGGGTCAGGGGGTGGGGTTAGCACCTTTAAAAAGATATCGTTATTAATAATTTCTTAACCCTTTATTAAGAATTACTTAGTAATTTTGAAGTCTGACAGTTGATTATGGAAAAATCCGAATATAAGATACTTTTGGTTGATGATGAACCTGATATCCTCGAATTTGTAGGATATAACATCCGGAAAGAAGGTTATACACTTTTCACTTCCTCTAACGGGAAAGATGCCATCCAGATTGCAAAAAAAGTCATCCCCCATTTGGTCATTCTTGACATCATGATGCCGGGGATCGTTGGTATTGAAACCTGCATTGAAATGCGTAAGATCGAGACTCTGAAATCAACACTGATTGCATTTTTAACGGCCCGGAGTGAAGACTTTTCGCAGATTGCAGGACTGGATGCCGGTGGTGATGATTATATATCGAAGCCGATCAAACCCCGCGTGCTTATGAGCCGTGTCAATGCTTTACTTAGAAGATCAAGGGAATCATCGGACAAAGAAACACGAATCCTTCTTGGAGATGTTATTATCGACCGTGAAAAATATATCGTTCTTAAAAATGGCAAAGAGATAAATTTTCCGCGGAAAGAATTCGAACTTCTTGAATTGCTGGCCTCCAAGCCGGATAAAGTTTTCACCCGCGAACAGATCTTTGAAGATGTTTGGGGCAATGATGTCATTGTCGGCGACCGCACCATCGATGTACATATACGCCGGATACGCGAAAAGCTGGATTCTGATAACATCAAGACCATTAAGGGTGTAGGATACAAGTATGAAATCTGACCGCAACATCAGTCCAAATTCATGGATGTTGATCAATTCGGTCGCCATCGTAGTTATACTTTCATTTCTTTATATTGGCTCGGCATTGATACTGAAGGAACCCATCCTTTGGATTCCATTGCTGATCGCCGATTCAGGAGTATTTCTCCTCTCCTATTTCATCTATCGTTACATCCTCGAAAAATTCATTTACGACAAAATAAAACTGATCTATAAAACGATCCACACCCTGAAATCAAAGATCTCATTTAAAGAAATGGATCTTAGTCTTAACAAGGATATCATCAGCAAAGTTAATGAAGAAGTGTCTGAATGGGCCCAGGATCGCAGGCAGGAGATCGAGGAACTGAAAAAGCTGGAAGCCTACCGCAGGGAGTTTCTCGGAAATGTTTCCCATGAACTGA
>CAZUYY010000401.1:0-3224 GCA_964624935.1 uncultured Prolixibacteraceae bacterium | reverse complement strand
ATGGGATTTCCCATGTTATCGATAATAACGGATTTGCCGGGCGATGGCAAATTCTTTCCAAGGCACCCCTCACGATCTGCGATACCGGTCATAACGAAGGCGGATTAAGGGAGGTACTCGGGCAGATCAATAAGACACCACATGAAAAACTGCATTTTGTCTTCGGTATGGTTGATGACAAAGAGATAGATACCATTCTCCAGATGCTACCTAAAGATGCTGTTTATTATTTTTGCAAAGCTGATATTCCTCGTGGTATGGATGCCAATGAACTCAGAATAAAGGCTCAGGGATTTGGATTACAAGGGGACGCCTTTGAATCCGTTAATAGTGCTTTAAAAGCTGCTCAGCAAATGGCTGAAATGAATGATCTTGTGTTTATAGGCGGAAGCACATTTATCGTAGCAGAAGTGGTTTGATCTCCTTATTCAACCTCCACTGATCAGATGTAAAACTGAAACATCATCACCATCCTGAATGGTGGTTGTTTCATAATCCGATTTCTGAATCAGATTCCCGTTGATTTTTATGATCAGCATTTTAAAGGTAAAGTTCTTCCACTGCAAGAGATAAGATACCGTTATACTGGTTTCTTTAAATGTTTCGGGATTATTGTTCAGGGTGATGTTCATCGGTGTTTGTGTTGGGTAGTAGGTATTGGGTAGCGGGTATTAAGTGCCGTGCGTTAAGTATGAAGTTTAAGGACAAAAGTAAAAAAAGTAAGATTCATTTTAGTAATAGTTCCAGAACGATATTCGCCTGCATATTTGCAACGATACCCACTTTTGGAGCAATTGGAGGCAAATCACTATTAGCCTCTGAGACTTCATCTCCACAGATGAACATATTATCTACCTGCCGGCAATGAATACAATCATTATTCCCCCACCCTGCTACACCAAGCCCGACAACGAGTTGCTTTTCAGGAAACTCTGAAAGGATGGTTTCAATCAGCATCTCTTTTTGATCAGCCTGGTCAAATGCCTCGACGATTATATCACAATCTTTGAAAAGAGCGGGGATATTTTCTTTAGTAATCCGGATATTGTGAGAAATAACAACCACAGAAGGATCGATTTTTCGAATGTTCTCTTTTAATGCATCTGTTTTGGATTTACCAATCTGGTCATGAAAATAATACTGACGGTTCAGGTTGCTTTCGCTTACCACATCAAAATCAGTAATAATCAGGGTGCCAATTCCAACCCTTGCCAGCGCTACAGCGCAATTGGATCCAAGTCCACCTGCGCCTGCGATCCCTACAATCTTTTGCTGAAGGATCTTTTTTATTTCGTTGAAGGTCATGGAATGATCTTTCTTCCTGAAACTTTAAACATGACATTTGACGCAAAATTAATAAAACCGGATGAATGAAAATCACTAACTTTGCAATAGTATAATGAAATATGACTTTTCCTGAACAATTCTATATCAACTCGACCTTACTATGACAAGAAGAAAATTGCTTATCAGGGATCTGACTTTGCGCGACGGACAGCAATCCCTCTTTGCAACGCGGATGACCCAGGAACAGGTTGACCGTGTACTCCCTTATTATAAAGAAGCTAAATTTCATGCTATGGAAGTCTGGGGCGGCGCTGTTCCTGATTCCGTAATGCGTTACCTGGGAGAGAATCCCTGGGAGAGGTTGGAAAAAATTAAGGTAGCTATTGGCGATGTCTCATTATTGACAGCACTTTCAAGGGGAAGAAACCTTTTTGGATATAATCCTTACCCAAATTCAGTCATTGAGGGTTTTAACCGAAATGCTGTTCGTTCAGGGATTGGGATCATGCGAATTTTCGATGCCCTGAATGATCTTGATAACATGAAATCAACGATACAATACGTGAGGGAAAATGGAGGACTGGCTGATTGTGCTTTGAGTTTCACTGTGGATCCGAAATTCTCAACAAAACAAAAATTCCATTCCTGGGTAAAACTGAAATCCCTGCCTCATAATATTTTTACCCTGGATTATTTCACCGAAAAGGCAAAAGAGCTTGAAACCATGGGTGCCGATATGATCAGTATCAAAGACATGGCCGGCCTTATTACTCCTTCTGTCTCCGGACAACTCGTTCGTAAACTTAAGGAAGAAGTCAGCGTCCCCATCGATTTTCATACGCATTGCACGCCTGGATTTGGTCTTGCTTCAGTGCTGATGGCAATCATTAACGGAGCTGACGTTGTTGATACATCCATCTGGTATTTTGCCGGAGGTCCTGCTGCTCCTGCTTTTGAACTCATCCAGATCTTTGCCGACCGCATGGGAATTGATACCGGGGTCGACCTTGAGGCTGTTGTGAAAATCAATAAGGAACTCAGAGTCATCCGCGAAGAGTTAGCAGATTTTGATACTTCCCGTCAGTTTCCAAAGGAATTCGATATTACTAAAGATAAACTTCCCAGGGAGATCAATCGTCAGTTCACCAAAGCCATTTACATGGCAAAGCACGAAAAAGAAGAAGAACTACTTGAAGCCTGCCGCGAGATTGAGAACTATTTTCAATTTCCTGAACCCGACGAAACTATCCGTAAAGCTGAAATACCCGGGGGAATGTACACGAATATGCTGGCCCAGCTAAAACAACTTAAAATGGATAAACTTTTTCCGCGCGTACTTGAATTGGTTCCTCTGGTAAGAATAAAATCGGGATGTCCGCCTCTTGTTACTCCAACCAGCCAGATTGTCGGGGTTCAGGCAGTGAATTGCGTGATCGACGAAAACAAAGGACAACCTTTCTTTAATACAAAATCAATCCAATATGTCAACCTTGTGAAAGGTCTTTATGGCAAAACACCTATTCCGATAGATCCGGATTTTAGGGAACAACTTACCGGTGTAAGAGAAGAGACTTCTTACGATTCAAAGAATTATAAAAAACAGGAGAACACCATCTTTGAAGAATACGGCGACATGAAACTGGCACAAAATGAAAAAGAAGAATTGCTTCTCGAACTGTTTCCTACCGTTGCCCGCGATTACCTTACGCGATGTGTTGAAGAAAGATATACTGAAAACATATACAAGATAGAGGAAGAAAAACGAAGGAAACAACAGGAGGCACACGATGCTTATGAACGTCTAACGCCAGAGGAAAAATTTAAACGTATCGAAAAAGGTTTGTACAATTTTCCATGGTTGTCTTATCCGGAGGAAGACCTGGGGAGATCTTAAAAAAATGGAGAATAGAGGATAGAGAATGGAAGATGGAAAAATT
>CAZUYY010000400.1:0-3242 GCA_964624935.1 uncultured Prolixibacteraceae bacterium | reverse complement strand
TTTTGAATACCACAGAGCACCGCCGCTGATTCTTATCCAGTCGGTAATTCGAAAGCCAACGCCTGTAATAAGGTTAAAGCTATTTCCCATCAGGTCGCCACGAACATAGCTTTTAGAGACGCTCACAATAGAAACGCCAATCACTAGCGATAGCCGTCTGCCCAACCAATCTTTCCAATTCCCGTCCGGATACTGTTCATGGTCACACCATTTTAATGGTGCATTCGTGTTTACTGGTCTGAAATAAATATTGGTGCCGATGTAAGGCGTCAGCTTATCGATCCCCGGCAGCATTGCAATACCCAAGTCCGCGCAGACATACCAATTGGCACGTGTTACAAAATCCCCGATATCACTACTGCCAGAAATCGAGATATTATTACAAAATGTCACTGACATTATATCGATAAAGGAACCGACCTGCTCATTAGTAATCGCTTGTAGTGCTTTAAGGTCGTTTTGGTAGTTTCTGAAGTAATATCCGACTTGACCGACAAAATTACTTATCTTGATTTTTAACAGATTGAATACATTATCAGACGGTAGGCTGACCTTCCTGAGGAAGTCGATGACCGCTGCTATTGTATCCGCAGCATAGGCTTCTTTAACCAGTACCGTATCTGTGTCCTGCAGATCCACAGGAGGAAAATACAGTTTAAATATGGCCTTATGGATATCCCCTAGCGCCTTCATAGTTTTATCCTTATCGGTCGATTTCGGCTTAATCGTATTGATTGAGTCCTTTAATATTTTCAGATAAGAATCCTGTTTCTTTATGCTGTCTTTAGCTCCCTTAAAACTCGTCGAATCATCATATATTTTTTTATATTTTTCTGTGATTTTATGGACAGAGGCGGATAAATTTTTAGATTGCAATTGACTAAAATATTTTAATTTCGCTGTCAGCCCGCCCATCTTCAAAGCATGTTCTATCGAATCCTTAATGCTTTTAACTACGGTATCAAGCTCACGGTCACTAAAATCGAATTTATTATGAATGCCCATTTTAGTAATAATTGGCACTATACGAGGTTGGATGAACGCTTTCAGGTTCGTTTTTGTATTTTCTGGCAACACACGGTAGTACCTAAAGATAAAATAATAATGCTTATTTGGTTTAAGTGCCTTAATATTAAACCAGTACAGATTGCTAGTTTGGTGATTAACCCATTTTAACCTTGTCCATTTTTTACTATTAGTAGTATCATAGGATTTATCCGATTCCTTAGTCTTTTCAGCATAATAGCAGTAAATGCTATCGATATCGCTCACTTTGATCTTATCAGTTGAACTACCGCCCACAATCTTAAAGTCAACATCAAATGGTATGTTACTTGAGAAATTATTGACGTCCAGGTTCAGGCTTATCACCGGATCCTTTACTGATGAAACGATGATAGTTGATTGTGGCGTAGAAGCTCCTCCTGTTCCTGTTGTGTCACCATTCTTGGAGGAAGATTTTTGAGCAGCGACTTTTACCTGACCGTAAGTAATATTTACTAACAGCAGTGCTGTTAGCAACAGTATTAGAAAGTGAATGGAAGGAGAACCTTTAAGACTCATATCATGATAGAATAAAGGTTAAATGCAAATATTTTGCTTTTGAATCCGGCTATAGCATAAAATCAAAAGAAGGTCACGAGCAAGAATACCATAGCAAAATGAAGGGATTAACGTCAGCTTATCAGGTATCGGAAAAAATCAGGATTTCATGTGATAAAAACTTTTATATAAAGCATCAAAGTTTTGAGCCTCTAAAATACAATTTATTTGATATAAAAATTATTTTTTCAAAAATATTTTTGAAAAATTATAACTAGCATTACATTTTTTAGATTGAACGATTTGAGATTTATGAATAGATTCTGCGATGTATGATGCACGATCTTTTAATCTGTCTGATCAAATTTTTACGGTCGATTTTAATGGAATTATGGTAAAAGTCAGAGGAAGCACAAATTGTTTTTTTGTAACGAAATTACCGTCTGAAACAGAATTGAGAAAAAATTGTCTGTCACCACTTATCAATGAGCATATGAAACCTTCTGGAGCCGTGAATTTAAGGCCAGTTTGACCGTCCATGTATTACCTCCGTCGCTGGTTTTCTGAATTTTACCTATCGAGGACATAGGATCTCCCCACACACAAAGTGCGGACAGGGTGTCAAGTGCATCAATACCAAGTTGGTATTGCCCGAAGTTTGTCTGAGTCCTCCAACTTATTCCACCATTTGAGGTTTTGTAGATAGCATAATCACCAGCGCCCCAGTAGATCGAATTTGTTACCATGACAATGCAGTTGATATCTGCATCTCCTGCCACTGTTATTGAATCTTTATGCCAGGTTGATCCATTATCTTGGGAGTAGATATAATGTGCACGGGTTCCATGAATTATAATATTTTCGGTACTTGTAGCTTTCACACCTATCCATGCCCACGTATTATCGGCATCCGGAGGGGCAATAGTATCCCAGGAAGTTCCTGCATCCCGGGTAAATGCAATAAATCCCCTAATATCCGGATAATTCCCATATGATCCCACTACATAAATGATATCCTGAGTTATGGCATGAATTCCCTGCATCAATCCGCTATGAAAAAAGTTAGTATCAAAAAGGGGTGTAGAAAATCCGCTGTTAATATTATATTTATAAACAACACCATGCTCTCCACTGATCCAGAAAGTATTGTTGTCCGCAGAGGATATGGAACTGAGATTCGGATTTGCCGGATTCACCGGAGTCGTTAAACGGGTCCAGGTCTGGCCGCCATCGGTCGTCTTAATAATAATATTTTGAGTACATACAGCATAAACTTCAGATGCATTTACTACATAAAGGTTTTCCACATCTATGCCTTTCAGAGCAGCGGAACCCAGGCCTTGTCTGACCCAGGTCTCTCCTCCATCCGCCGTATATAGAATTGTACCATATGTTGTGCTGTCCTGATTACCTACTGCCCAGGCATTAACTTTAACCGGCCCTGCCGGCCCGGTACTGGATTTCTTTTTGCAACCTGTAAGGGTCAAAGCTATTGCACCAATCATGGCGACTGATGCTAATAAAATAAGTAATCTTGATTTCATGTTACTTGATTTTAAGTTAATACTTAGTAATTCACTTTTCTTTATATTGCTGCTCCTATCCAGACACCAGTAATCAAAGAAAGCACACTAAAAGCCCACTTTTTAGTTCCATCTTCGTATTTATTGGATAGAACTATATACAAGCAAACCACAGTA
>CAZUYY010000399.1:0-3242 GCA_964624935.1 uncultured Prolixibacteraceae bacterium | reverse complement strand
TGAGAATTATACGGTCATCAATGCTCGCAAGTTCATAGTAGGCCTGAAAGATCAGATTTCCATCAGATTCACAGTGAACATAAGCACCATAGAGTTTGTGCCGCTTTTCACGCTCAAAATGAATAAAATAATCCAGTTCACCGATTGGATCGAATACGGGAAAGGGCGTTGGAATATGGATCTCAAGCGTGCGGTAGAAGGGCGAGATACCGGGGTTCTCACTGATCGTTTCGCAGATCTCTTCCTCAACCATGGATCCGGGTTGGTCTATACTCCTGAGCAAGGCTTGTGAGGCATAAGCAATAGAAAAGAGAAAATGCCCCACATCCTTATCATCCGACCCGATCAGTTGCATGAATTGCCTGACCTGCTCCGGTTTTACTTCTAACTTTCGAAGTATTCCGGCAGGATCTGCTTTAAAATCGAATTCATCAACTGACAACCTTGAATATTCATTCTTTGAAGTCATTATATCCTTGCAATTGATGGCTGAAAGTCTTATCTCAAATGGATTTTCTTCATACGATGAAGTGCAAAGAGTGACAAAATCGCCAGAACTTAACAGGGAATTGAACAATACCTTGATAGACTTAGCCTGATTTTTCAGAAAATCGACGGAAAGATTGACCGTTTTTGCAAACACAAACATTCCCGGAACAATAGCACACTTACCCAGTCTTCTCATGAAATCCGGATCGTGAATCTCATTGGTGTCAATGGTAGCGCGACAAAACCGCACGATCTCCAGGTCTTTGAAAATAATCTTTTCTTGCTTCATCTACTTAAGTACAATATCTTCAATAATGTTCGATTTTACTTCACTGTTCAATGCCTTGACTATTTTGGACCGGGAAAAGGATAACTCTTGTCTCAATGCAGCGGAATCAACTTTAATAAAAAGGATTCGGTTCCGTATATACAATCCATGTGTATGTTTTTCAACCAAAGGTCCAACGATCTTCCCCCATGATTGAATCACTTTTGTTTCATTCAGCTTATCTTCAAGGTTATAAGAATGAAGAAATTCGCGAATGGCATCTCCGAGCGACTGGTCGTTGTAACGTGGCATGGTTGTCTTTTGTCTTCAAAGATACAACATTCACCCAGAGACCGAACCGGAAATTTTGAATATTTTATGATCGATGTCCATGCTATCGAAAATCTTCCGGATGCGGTCTTCTGAAGTGTCGGTAATAAATACCTGACCGAAATTATTTTCACTAACCAGACTGATCAACTGCTGTACCCGAAGGTCGTCAAGTTTGTCGAACACATCATCGAGTAATAAGACCGGCTTGTACCCTTTAATGGTCTTTATGTAATCAAACTGAGCCAGTTTGATGGCAATGACAAAGGATTTTTGCTGTCCTTGTGATCCAAAACGTTTGACCGGATAACCCGAGATGATAAATTCAAGATCATCTTTATGAATTCCTACAGTGGAGAATTGAGCAGATCTGTCCCGTTCGGTTGACTCCTTTAGCAGGTCGGTGAAACTGCCTTCGTTCAACTGGGATATATAGAGAATATCCACTGTTTCATCAACACAACTAATAAAACCAAAATAATGCCGGAAGATCAGAATAAAACGTTCGAGAAAAATCTTCCGTTTTTCATAGATGTTCATTCCTAACCTGGTCATCGGCTCGTCCCAGATCTCCAACTCATGGGAATCAAAATATTTTTTTTCTGAAAAAGCTTTCAGTAAAGCATTCCGCTGAAACAAAGCTTTTTGATAATTGATCAGGTCATCAAGGTAAAATTTATCAAACTGGGAGATCACACTGTCTATGTACCTTCTTCGGATCTCACTGCCTTCATTGATCAGGTCACGGTCATAAGGTGAAATCATCACTACGGGAAACTGTCCGATGTGATCAGCCAGACGGTCATATTCCTTTTTGTTTAGCAGAAACTTCTTGCGGTGGTTCCGTTTCTGGATACATTGAATATGGTCTGCTGAATCGTCATTGCGGATACAGGTCCCATTAATCGCAAAATAATCTTCCTGATGACGGATATTCTGGCTGTCAATCGGGTTGAAGAAACTTTTACAGAATGAAAGATAGTGAATGGCATCCATCAGGTTGGTCTTCCCTACTCCATTGTTGCCAACAAAACAGTTGATCTTATCCGAGAACTGATAATCAGCCTGAGAATAATTTTTGAAGTTTGTCAACGAAAGTTTCTTCAGGTACATAATCAACCTTTCATGTTACGTATTTCGGCTGCCACTTCCTCCATCAGCCACATCGGTGTAGAGGTTGCTCCACAAACACCTACATCTACTCCGGAAAACCATTCGCGGCAAAGTTCCTCCTTTCCGGATACAAGATGTGTATTGGGATTCACATTTTCACAAACCTTATAAAGCACCATTCCATTTGAGCTTTTTTTCCCGCTGACAAAGATAACCACTTCATATTTCCTTGCGAATTCCTGCAACTTGCCGGATCGGTTAGACACCTGCCTGCAAATCGAGTCATTCCAGCGGAAATCAATTTCCTTCCCGGGTGTTTCATCCTCCATCCGTTGCCTGATCTTCTCCACAATCTCATGAAAACCGCTGACACTCTTTGTTGTCTGGGCGTACAGATGTACCGGCTTTCTGAAATCGATCTTATCCAGATCTTTCTCATTCCCGATCACAATGGCTTTCCCCATTGTCTGTCCAAGCAATCCATTGACCTCTGCATGTCCTTCCTTTCCATAGATCACAATCTGTCCCCCCTTGTCCTGCATCTCCTCAAACCCGTACCGGATCTCATTCTGAAGATTTAGAACGATGGGACAGGATGCATCGATTAGTTTAAGGTTGTTATTCAGCGCTATTTCATAAGTTTCAGGGGGTTCCCCATGCGCGCGGATCAGTACCTTGCAATCGTGGAGGAGATCAAGTTCATCGTGCTCGATGATGACCAGTCCCATTTCCTTCAGCCTTTTCACTTCCATATTGTTATGAACAATATCGCCCAGGCAATAAAGTTTATCACTTTTTGCCAGCTCCCGTTCGGCGATCTCAATGGCATAAACGACGCCAAAGCAAAAACCGGAATCGGGATCAATGGTTACGTTCATATTGAAGGTTTAGCACGGCAAAGGTACGAAGAAGAAAAACGAGTTTCTAAAGTTCATAAACTTAAAAAGTCATTGGTAAGACCAAAAGTAAACGTAAATTTGTAACATTCATCCAGTATCCAGTATCCAGTATCCAGTATCCAGTATCCAGTATCCAGTATCCA
>CAZUYY010000398.1:0-3256 GCA_964624935.1 uncultured Prolixibacteraceae bacterium | reverse complement strand
ATGATTATAAGTTGGAGTAATTATCGATACCAGTGGTTCCATTTATTTGATCCTGCAACACAATTAAATTATCGAAACTTGCACAAAAGTAGAAAAGAAATTTCAGCCTTACTAAAATTCAGCTATTTATCAGAGAAATTAGAATCAGATCTTTTTTCCTTCAATGTCATATTTAACAATTGCTTTCTTCCGCCAACGCCCCGAACGGTAATAGAAATAATAAACGATCAATCCGGCAAACCAGCCTATCGGGATTGACCACCAAATCCCATGAACTCCTATAGACGGAATATTTGACAACAGGTAAGCTATCGGGATCCTTACGATCCACAAAGAAAACAAGCTGATGAACATAGGTATTAAAGTATCGCCGGCGCCCCTGAGAACGCCTGTAAATACAAACATGGTGGAGAAGAAAATGTAAAAGATAGCAATCACGATCAGATAGCTGTGTCCTAATTCGATCACAACGACGTCATCGGTGAACAGCCGCATCAATCCACGGCTAAAAAACAGAATAAATGCTGAGATGGTAAGCGTCACTGCACTGGTCATAAAGAAGGTTGCATGTAACCCGGTTTTAACCCGTTCAGGTTTATTGGCACCTATATTCTGACCGACAAAGGTAGATAGCGCAATTGAAAAGCTCATAGCAGGCATGGCTGCAAAACTATCAATCCTGCCCGCAACATTATACGCAGCATTGGCATCGACGCCAAACCTGTTCACTACCCAGAACAATGCGACCATCCCGATAGCAACAAATGTCTGTTGGAATCCGGTTGGCAATCCGATTTTTATGCTTGTTAAAAAAATCGGATAGTCAAATTTCAGGCCCCTGAAAGAAAATTTTACGACTTTATGATACTTGTTAAGATAAAGTATCTGAACAATGAATGCCAGCACCTCCGAGATTACGGTTGCATAGGCTACACCCGCAACGCCCCAATGAAATACAGGGACAAAAAGCAGGTCAAGGCCAATATTGATAACAACAGAACCAATTAAAAAATAAAGAGGTGTTTTGGAGTCTCCCAACCCCCTTAGGATAGCGCTGGTCCCGTTATATCCAAAAAGAAAGACAAGCCCGCTAAAAAATATGTTGAGGAACAACCGGGCTTGCGGAATAATTTCCTGGGGCAGATTAATGATCTTGAAAATGTACCTGCTAAGCAGGATACCGACAAAGGTCATCAAAAGAGATATAGAGAAAAGAAAAATGTACATGGTGTTGATGGCCTTCTGGACTTTTACCATTTCTTTCGCACCAAAAAGTTGAGATATCACAATAGTGAAGCCCATTGTGATCCCGATTATAAAAGAGATCAGCAGAAAGATCACGGGACCTGATGTTCCTACGGCTGCCAGTGCATTCTTCCCTATGAATTTACCTACAACGATGCTATCAACAACATTGTAGAGTTGCTGGAAGACATTTCCAAGCAGCATCGGGATGGCAAATTTCAGAATCAGTTTACCCTCATTACCAGTACTTAAATCCTTCATCAGGGAAAAAAATTGGGGTGCAAAGGTAGCAATTCCGGGTAGAATTCTGTTATCTTTGCAGTAACAGCAGTTCGTTCTATCGCTGTGCTTTTAGCACGGAGGAAAGTCGGGACAACACAGAGCGCCATACTTCCTAACGGGAAGGCTTTCCGGATATAAAAGCCGGAGGGACAGACAGTACCACAGAAAATTACCGCCCCGGGTTCCCGGAGCAAGGGTGAAAACGCGAGGTAAGAGCTCACGATCCATGCAGGCGACTGCAGGAGGGGTAAACCTTATGGGTTGAAAGACCATGTATACCGGTTGTAAAGGGTTGCTCGCCCAATGCCGGGGGGTAGGTCGCTAAAGCCTGATGGTGACATCCGGCTCAGATAAATGATAGAATTCAACAGAATCCTGCTTACAGAACTGCTGTTTTTTTTCGTCAAACCTCCCATTATCAGGGCTCCTGATTTTTTCACCGCCCATTGTTAATAAAATCCTTGATAATCCTGATATTTTAATACTAATTTATCCGTAAATTTTTCGTACTTTTGCTTAAATTTAATTAAAATTAAATATTTGATTATGAATGACATAGAAAAAGAGATCGCCAGTCAGAATTATACAGCGGAAAATATCACGGTTCTGGAGGGACTGGAAGCGGTCAGAAAGAGACCGGCAATGTACATTGGAGATGTGAATATCAGGGGATTGCATCACCTCGTTTATGAAGTTGTCGATAATTCCATCGATGAGGCCCTGGCAGGATATTGTAACACAATTAATGTTACCATACACGAAGATAATTCAGTAACAGTTACGGATAATGGCAGGGGGATCCCGACAGATTTCCATGAAAAAGAACAACGCTCGGCATTGGAGGTCGTCATGACGGTTCTGCATGCCGGTGGGAAATTTGACAAGGACACTTATAAAGTTTCCGGAGGATTGCACGGAGTAGGTGTTTCTGTTGTTAATGCCTTATCAAAGAAATTATTGGTCACCGTTCATCGTGGTGGTAAGATCTTTCAGCAGGAATACCAATTCGGAAAACCAATGTATCCTGTAAAAATTGTCGGTGAAACGGATAAGAACGGCACCATTGTGACTTTTAAACCAGACAATTCAATTTTCATTACCGAACATTATGATTCCGAAATCCTGTCATCCCGGCTGCGAGAACTGGCTTACCTGAATAAAGGAATTACACTTACTCTAACGGATGAGAGGGAAAAAGACGAGCAGGGGAATTTTTATAAGGAAACTTTTTTTTCCAAACAAGGATTGAAGGATTTTATCGATTATCTTGATGCAAACCGTGAAAAATTAATGCCCGAGCCTATTTCCATTGAAGGAGAAAAGAATGGCATACCCATGGAAATTGCAATGCAATACAACACCTCTTTCTCAGAGAACATACATTCATATGTCAATAATATCAACACTCACGAAGGAGGTACCCACCTCGCCGGATTCAGGAGGGCCCTCACCCGTACATTAAAAAGCTATGCTGATAAAACAGGAATGCTGTCAAAATTGAAGTTTGACATCAGCGGCGACGATTTCCGTGAGGGACTGACAGCTATCATTTCCGTTAAAGTCCAGGAGCCCCAGTTTGAAGGACAGACAAAAACAAAACTCGGCAACAATGAGGTCATGGGAGTCGTGGACCAATTGGTCAGTGAATTGTTATCTTATTACCTTGAAGAACATCCGAAAGAAGCAAGAACTATTGTAAACAAAGTGATCCTGGCTGCTACTGCCCGTC
>CAZUYY010000397.1:0-3277 GCA_964624935.1 uncultured Prolixibacteraceae bacterium | reverse complement strand
ATTCCGCATCTCTGGTAAATTTCACTGTGTGAGCGCTGAATGAATCGTATCCGAAGACAGAAAAAATATCGGAGAGGCAATAGCGGATAATGTCATCGAGAAGGATGATAAACTTTTTATTTCCCGACTGGGGAAGAATAAAAAACCGTGAAAGGGTTTTGGTGGGCAATTCAATCAATGCATAATCTGCTTTAGCAGCAATGTTCTTCTTCAGGGTCACTGCAAGATAGATTGACTTATCACGGAGGGATGCCATGTCTTTGAGATTGCTGATCATCATGGGGAAGAGAAAAACCCGGACTTTTTCCTGGAAATATTTACGGATCAGTATTCCCTGGTTTTCGGTCAGTTGTGATTCGTTGATGATAAAAATATTCTGATTCCGCAGATCCTCCACTATCTCCTGATAGATGCGGATAAAATCTCTTTCCTGAGAGACGACGATATCGTTGATTTCCCTGAGTACTTTACGGGGGTTAAGGTTGGTTGGACGATGCTGGCGGTCAACCTTTATCATACGGGTGAGTGTAGCGACCCTAACGCGGAAGAACTCATCCCGGTTATTGGAAAATATACCGAGGAATTTCAGCCGTTCGATCAGGGGATTCCTGTTATCGGCAGCTTCCTGCAATACTCTTCCGTTGAAGTGAAGCCAGCTTGTTTCGCGATCGACGAACATCAATTTATCATTTTTTCCCATGGCTAAGTCAACATTTTAGGGAAGATGATAAACTCGCTGACCGGTTCTACGGAAGGTAAGGATTCCCATTTCGTTGTGTCGAAGGAAATGCAGACGGTACCTGCGGTGGGGAGGATGTCAATTCCCGGGTGAAGGAACAGGTTTGCAAGGTGAGTGATGGTCGGGTTGTGGCCGAAGATCATCAGGGAACCGACTTCATCGGGTGTGGCATAAATTAGATCGAGGATACGGTCATAATAGCCGTCATAGATCTTCCGGTCGATCTGAATTTTATCTTCCGGATAGCCGATTCCTTTTGCAACCAGCAATGCTGTTTGATAAGCCCGTACTGCAGGACTTGAGATCATCAGATCGATTTTTACGTCATGTTCTTTCAGGAAACGAATGACCTTCATTGTTCTTTTGATCCCTTTTTCCAACAGGGGGCGATCTATATCAGATTCTCCCGGTTCACCCCAGGAGGATTTTGCGTGGCGGATAAGGTATAGTTTTTTCATAGTTTTAACCCCACCCCCTTACCCCCTCCCCCAAGAGGGAGGGGGAAGCGTTGGAGCATTTTTTAAGCCCACCCCCTGGCTTTAACAGCCCCTTCCCCAAGATCAAGTGCGAAATGTGAAGTGTGAAGTGCGAAGTGTGAAGTGCGAAGTGTGAAGTGCGAAGTGTGAAGTGCAAGACCGAATGCCTAAGAGGGAGGGGAAGTGACCCCACCCCCTGGCTCTGACAGCCCCTCCCCCTGACCCCCTCCCCATTCGGGGCGGGGGAAGTGTTGGGGTGACTCCACCATTGGGGTTTAATATGCGAATAATGGGAATTCTTTCATCATTTCGTTTACTTTCTTGCGGGTGGTTATAATTTTTTCTTCATTTTCTATGTCGCAGATCACCTCGTCGATCAGTTCGACGATCAGGGGCATGTGTTTTTCTTTCATGCCACGGGTGGTGATGGCGGGTGTTCCGACGCGGAGGCCGGAAGTCTGGAATGGGGAGCGGGTGTCGAACGGGACCATGTTTTTGTTTACAGTTATGTCGGCTTTCACGAGGGTGTTTTCGACCAGCTTGCCTGTGATGTCGGGGAACTTTTTCCGAAGGTCGATCAGCATCAGGTGGTTGTCTGTACCGCCTGAGATGACGTGGTATCCTTTGTCGACGAATGATTGGGCCATGACGGCGGCATTCTTTTTGACCTGGATGATGTAATCCATGTATTCATCCGACAGGGCTTCAAAGAAGGAGACGGCTTTGGCGGCGATTACGTGTTCCAGGGGGCCGCCCTGGACGCCGGGGAAAACGGCTGAATCGAGCATTGCTGAGAACATCTTTGTTTCGCCTTTGGGAGTCTTTATTCCCCAGGGGTTTTCAAAGTCTTTACCCATGAGGATCATGCCGCCGCGCGGGCCACGTAATGTTTTATGGGTGGTGGTGGTAACGACATGGCACCAGGGGATGGGGTCGTTCAGCAAGCCTCTGGCAATAAGTCCGGCGGGATGGGCAATATCTGCCATGAGAATTGCGCCGATCTTATCTGCAATTTCACGCATCCGTTTGTAATCCCAGTCGCGGGAATAGGCGGAGGCGCCTGCGAGGATCAGTTTGGGCCTGACCTGCAGGGCCAACTCTTCCATTTTATCATAGTCGATGGTTCCGGTAGCTTCTTCTACCTTGTAGCCGACCGGCTTGTAAAGGATCCCGGAGGAGTTGACCGGCGAGCCGTGGGACAGATGACCGCCGTGAGAGAGGTCCAGACCTAAGAAGGTATCGCCGGGCTTCAGGACTGTCATAAGGACGGCCATGTTGGCCTGAGCACCGGAGTGAGGCTGGACATTGGCCCATTCTGCATTGAACAGTTGTTTGGCACGGTCGATGGCAAGTTGTTCGGAGAGATCGACAAACTGGCATCCTCCATAATATCTTCTGCCGGGGTAGCCTTCCGCATATTTGTTGGTGAGGCATGATCCCATGGCTTTTAACACCTGATCGCTGACAAAATTCTCTGAGGCGATCAGCTCAATGCCGCTTGTCTGGCGGTTCAATTCTTTTCTGATAATGCTGAAAATCTGTGAATCTTTTTTCATAATGAGCGTTAAATTTAAGAAATCCGGGTTATTGGAAGAAAACTTATGAAAGCATTTACAAAATTAAGATTTATTTGAACTATTGGAAGAGTAAAACATGATTTTGGGTAAATCTTTTTTTGGGGTGCTAAACCCAACCCCGGCCTCTGACAGCCCCTCCCCCGGCCCCTCCCCATTCGGGGCGGGGAGTTTCGTGACAAAGGAAGATAATTTACAATTGGACGATTTACGATTTTTGATTTACGATTATTGAAGTTAAAACAACTTATGAATTACCCCAGACTTTAGACTGGGGGCAGGGAAGGAGACAGCAACATGGGGCTTTAGCCCAAACTTTAAACAGGGGAATGGACTAAAGTCCGGTTTATTATGTCCCTTGATAACCCCCACGCTAAAGTGCAGGGCAATGCTTATTTGTCTTAGCACCTCAAAAATTGAATTGACCTGTTTTTTATTTTTTTCTTGACTCTTGAAAATAGCTTGTAAATTTACCCACATACTTTTAT
>CAZUYY010000396.1:0-3279 GCA_964624935.1 uncultured Prolixibacteraceae bacterium | reverse complement strand
TCTCCCCCTTCTTCTCATTCTCTTTGTTAATCTCCATTGTCAACGCCGTCACTCCTGCAAGACCACCCAATTGCATAGTCTCTACTGCAGAACTGGGAACAATTACAATGGTAGAATTCTGCTTCAGCCCTTCATAAAGCATATTCATGGCTCGTAAATGCAAGGCAGTCGGATCATGGGTATAGGTTCTTGCAGCTTCAGAGAACTTCTCGGCAACCTGACGCTCAGAATCACCCAGGATTACTCTTGCCTGGCGCTCTCTCTCAGCCTGAGCCTGCATTGACATTGCATCCTCCAGTGCTGGCGGGATCAATACATCTTTAACTTCAACCGAGATAACATTTATCCCCCATGGTTCGGTGCGCTCATCAATGATCTTCTGAAGTTCGCTGCTGATTTTTTCCCTGCCTTCAAGCATATCTGAAAGCATGGTCTTCCCAATAACATCCCTGAGTGCAGTCTGAGAAGCCCAACTGATAGCACTGATATAGTCAGCAACATCCAGAGCCGCCTTTTTCGGGTCGATAACCTTCCAGAATAAAACGGCATCAACGTCCACCGGCACCGTATCTTTCGTCAGGGTCTTCTCCGTCCTGAAAGTCGTCGTGATCACACGGATATCGATCCAGTATGGAATATTATCAATAATAGGAATGATGAAGAAAAGCCCGGGTCCTTTCAGCGCATGGAAATGACCCAGCCTGAGTACCACTGCCCTTTCCCATTGATTTGCAACTTTGACGGCGCTGGAAACCAGAGCTGCAACTACAAAGGAAAGAATTCCAATCCATACACCTTCCGGATTATTTGCCGACAAACCGGATACCATAACTGCTAATCCCACGCCAATCCCAAAAATGACGAAGAAGATCAGCACAGCAAAAGAATTTATTTTTCTCATTTTTTTTCCTCCCAAAATGATTAAAATTTAAAAAGGCTGATAAGAATAATTCTCAAATATAGCTAAATTTCAGGCACAGTCAACTACTTTCTTTCAAAAACTGCCGTCTCTTTTAACTCACCAGTTCACAAATTCACCAGTTAACTTGACTTCGGACTGTGGACTGCGGACTACCGACAACGCACCCAATACCCAACTTTATAAACTTTATAACTTTACAAACTTTATAACTTAATACCCAATACCCAATAGCCTTTTGGGGGAGAGGTCGGGGGTGGGTTCCTCCCCGCCCCGAATGGGGAGGGGTCGGGGGAGGGGCTGTCAGGTGCCGGGGCATTGGCTGTCAGCAAAAAACCATATAACCCGGAAATTATAGATATTTGCAATTAATAAAAGAATAATCATATGAAAAAGCAAGATGAAATACAGCAGCTTCAGCCAATTGCACTTTTGAAACCCCGGATTGATCATGGCAAATCAGTATTAAAAGCTTTAAAGCAACGAAAAACAACACGTGAAATATGTGAAAAGAAACTTTCGTTGCAGATGCTTTCAAATCTTCTCTGGGCAGCATGTGGCGTGAATCGTAAAACCGGGCCCTTTGAAATCCCGGGAAGGACAGCGGCAACTGCGAGTAACTCCCAGGAAATTGATGTTTATATCGCTATGGAGGAAGGGACATACCTGTATGATGCCTTTCATAATAAACTGATTCCGGTTGTTTCCGGTGACCTGCGTCCACTGGCCATTGGTCAGGGGCAGGCGAATTTTGGACATAAGGCTCCGGTTCGGTTTATCTATGTGGTTGATATCAATAAACTTGCCAATACTTCCGGTTATCAGGAACCGGGCTTGCAGAATCCTGAAGTTCAAAAGTCCTATTATTTTGTTGATACTGGCCTGATAGCAGGCAATGTCTATTTATTTGCCGCATCTCAGGGTCTGGCATCCTGGTTTCATAATTGCAACAAACCGGCTCTTACCGAAAAATTAAATTTACGCCCAGACCAAAAAGTCCTCTTCGGCCAAACAATCGGTTATCCTCTTAAGAGATGAAATCATTCCCCCTCCCTCTTGGGGGAGGGGGCTAGGGGGTGGGGTCCTCTCTCCCCCGAATGGGGAGAGGTCGGGGGAGGGGCTGTCAGGTGCCGGGAGAGGGGCTGTCAGAAAATAAAATTTAGCCATTTTAACTAATAAATATTTACCTTTAGCCAATAATTATCTTACGCAATCTGAACTGCATTAAAATCTGAATACCATGAAAAAAAGTGTATCCAAAACAAGCACAAAACAGGAAATTCTTGATGCATACGAAGAAATGGTCAATGAATTGAAAGAACAGAAAACCCCGAAAGAAAAACAGGATCAGCAGGAAAAAGAGAACCTTTTAGCAAAGGTTTCTTCCCAAACCAAAGATTCCTTTATTAAGCATGTTTCCGAACTCAAAATACAGTTGAATAAACAATTGGATGAGATTGGTGATTCCATGCTCACCGAAATCAGGCAGCTAACAGACATACGCGAAGCCATTGAAGTTGGCCGGAAAGATCTTGAAGAACTTTATAAAATAAGAACTGAAGGTGAATCATTAATGGCCCTGGTTCAATTACAGGAAGAAAAGAAACAGGAATTTGCATCGGAAATGGAAACGCAGCGTCAGGCATGGATAAAAGAGAAAGAGGAAGTTGAAAAACAGGCAAAGGAGCAAAAGATAATAAAAGAAAAAGAACGCAAGCGTGAAGAAGAAGATTATACCTATAACCTTAATCTCAAACGTAAAAAGGAGCAGGATACGTATGAAGAACAGAAGCAGATGATGGAACGTGAAGTAGCTGAAAATAAGGCTTCCTTTGAAAAAGAGATGAAAGAACGTGAACAGAATATTATGGCAAGGGAAACTGAACTTTCAGAACTCCGTAATCAGGTTGCCCGGTTCCCTCAGGACCTTGATAAAGCACTAAAACAGGCAGTAAAAGATAATTCCGAAAAACTTTTGCAACAATTCGAGATCGAGAAAAAGCTTCTCTTAAAAGAAACTGAAACAGAAATCAAGCTCAAAGACCAGGCAATCCAGACACTGGAACTTAAAGTCAAAGAACTTGAGAACTCCATCAAACAACTCAGCCTGAAGAGTGAAACCGCTGAAAAAACGGTCAAAGACATTGCAATAAAAGCCATCGAAAGCGCCGGCAAAGTGCAGGTATTTGAAACTACATCGGGCGGAAGAAACAAGAAAGATACCGATAACTAAACCAGTTTTGCCGAAAGCGTAATCTCCACTGCCTTTAGTGCCATCGAAACAGGACAGCCGATCTTTGCAGCATTGGCCAGCTCAATGAACTTCTCTTCCGTGATCCCGGGAACATTTCCCTTCAGAT
>CAZUYY010000395.1:0-3295 GCA_964624935.1 uncultured Prolixibacteraceae bacterium | reverse complement strand
TACATCACGCCAACCCTTCCCTGGCTTTTTGTTTTTTTTATCGTTGTTACAATGGCTGGTTATTATTTTATTCTCCGGTCATCAAAGACAAAATTCATACGGTTCATTAATTCCTATCTTTTGGTGACGACAGTAAAATTGTTCCTTTTCATCGGTGTGATATTCTTTTACCTTTTGAATAACAGGCAGGATGCTGGAGCCTTTGCGATCTCCTTTTTTATTCTGTATCTCTGTTACATGATTTTTGAAGTAGTTAACCTGGTATCATTTTTTAAATCATCAAAACGGTAAACACAGATTCGGAATTTTCATGTACTGAACAGTTTTTTGGATGACTTAGTAAGATTGTCTTTGATTAAAAAATCTCCTGGGTCTGCAAATATAGACCATTTGACATATGGCCGATCCCAAAATCGATGGCGATATTTGTCCGGTCATTTTTACCAACCATGATACGAAGTCCGGCACCTGCAGCAGGTTGAAAATATCCAAATAATGGAATATTCATATCCCGGTTCGAAACCGTAGAAACATTTGTAAAAAGAACACCTCCAAGAATATGAGAATGAGGTGAAATTGGAAAACGGTATTCCATCTCGCCATATACATAATCCTCTCCACGATATCTTCCCTGGGCATAACCGCGCCCTGAAGAATTCATCTGATCATAACTGATGCTCATAAGATCGAGATAGGGAATACTTCCTGTTGTCACAAAACTACCATAATACCAGAAAGCCAGTAAATGCCTTGGACAGCGTTTTGAAAGACTGATATAGGTCCTGAATTCGGTCCAGAGTTCAGAGCCATCGTGACTGCTTCCCAGCCAGGAGAAATTATATTGATAATTGACATTGATATAAACTCCCTTATAAGCATTGACCATGTCATCCCGACTATCAAAAACAAAATTTGCAGTCAATCCTGAAGAAATATAATGTGCCGGGTTATATCCATGCAGAATACTATATGAATAGTTCGGAGTATTGTATAACGTATCTTTTTTAATTTGCAGTCCAAAATCTTTAATATTGTAATGATAATCAAATTGATAACCGATTCCACAATAAATGTTTTTCGTGACTTTGTGTGAAAGAACGTTATGAAATCTCAACCAGTCATAGTCCATCAAATAAGTTCCTCCCAGGGAAGGGTCGATAATTACAGTTTTATATCCCGGAACTGAGGGGATTTCGGTTTGGTCTTGTGTTCCGAGTGAATAAGTTGGCAGGTTGAAAAGATAGTAACGCCAATCACTTTGCAGAAGCCAGATATTATGCGGAAAGAATACATTGCTTTTGTACTGTACAAAGAACTGTTGCTTCAATGTGAATAATATCGAGGTCATTCCTGCTGAAATCTTTGTATCCGAAGGGTCACCAAGCTGAAGTGAAAAAGAACCTCCAAGACCGAGCTGCAAGCTTGTCGCCGGGTCGAAAGCAATGATTGGAACACCGAATGCCCTGAAACGATGAGGTTTTTTAGTTCTGAAAGGATTATTCCCTTTGAAAAATAAATCTATAAGATCCTTTTGCGGGCAACAGGTATCTGTTTTATAGATCGAAGCCGTATCATGCACATTTTGTGCAGATACACCAGAACTGACAGCAACGACAACGAAAAGGAATATAATTTTGAATAACCCCTTTTTCATTAGGGTGGATTGATTTGCAAATAATAGTAACAGATAAAATCAGACTTTATTTTACAGATAAATTCAAGAAAGCGGTTCAAATAACAGGTTAGCTAAATAATTACTACCTTTGCACTCCCTTATGAGCATCGTTTTTATTACACGGAAAGAAAGGTTTAATGCGGCCCACCGTCTGTTCAGACCGGAATATTCAGATGAACAGAACCTGAAGGTATTCGGAAAATGTTCAAACCCCAACTGGCATGGGCACAATTATATCCTGCATGTTACTGTGAAAGGGGAAGTTAATGAAGAAACAGGGTTTGTTGCCGACCTGAAGGAGTTAAGCCGGATTATCAATGAGAAGATTATTCTTCCGTTGGATCACAGGAATATCAATCTTGAGGTAGCATTTATGAAAGGAAAACTCGCCTCCACAGAGAACCTGGCGATTTCGATCTGGCAGGAACTGGAAGGTGAGATCAAAGGTTTAGGAGCAACCCTGCATTGTATCAGGGTTGAAGAAACTGAAAACAATACGGCAGAATATTTTGGGAAGTAAAACGTTTACTTGTTCAGAAACTCCTGCATATCATGAACGAAAAGAAAATGAACTACGAGAAAATTGAAGAGTTTGATGCTGCAAAACTGGAGCAGCTTAGTTTTCATTACAAAGAAATTTTACGCCTGATAGGTGAGAATCCTGATCGTGAAGGACTTCAGAAAACGCCTTTACGGGTAGCCAAAGCCATTCAATTCCTAACACAAGGTTATGAACTGGATCCTGTTGAGATATTGTCATCTGCCAAATTCCGGGAAGATTACCGTGAAATGGTGATCGTAAAAGATATTGAAATCTATTCACTTTGTGAACACCACATGATCCCGTTTATTGGAAAAGCACATGTCGCTTATATTCCGGATAAATACATCACTGGCTTAAGCAAACTCGCAAGAGTTGTTGAAATTTATGCCCGCCGTTTACAAGTTCAGGAACGCCTGACTTCACAAATCAAAGATGCCATCAATACGACTTTGAAACCACTTGGCGTAGCAGTCGTAATTGAGGCACAACATTTGTGTATGTCTATGAGAGGAATTCAGAAACAAAATTCTGTCACAACAACATCTGATTTCGTTGGAGCATTTGAACGGGATAAAACCCGTGCTGAGTTTTTACATCTTATTGGAACGAAATTACATTAATATTAAATACTTAACTTTTAAATTACACTAAAATGGATCAGAATATCAGAGGATTCAACATCATTGATCAGGAATACAAATCATCACAAGCCTTACCGGTTACACGAACCTTTATGGCAAATGTGTTCCTTTGGATGACCTTTGCCCTGGCTATTACTGCCGTCACGGCTTACTGGTTTGCATCATCGCAGGAATTGATCGGGAGTTTGATTAACGTTACAAATGGAAGATTTACCGGATTATCTATGCTTGGTTGGATTGTCACCTTTGCACCGATTGGGTTCGTTCTGCTAATGTCTCTGGGGTTCCAACGACTTTCACCGGCAATCATGGCCCTGTTATTCATCGCCTTTTCAGTGCTTATGGGGATGAGCCTCAGTTTAATTTTGTTGGTTTATACCGGCTCATCTGTTTTTAAAACCTTTGCCGTTACATCTGCAATGTTTGGCGTTATGG
>CAZUYY010000394.1:0-3297 GCA_964624935.1 uncultured Prolixibacteraceae bacterium | reverse complement strand
CTGGGCGCAGTTGCCTTATGACGTTCTTGCACGGATCTCCAATGAAATAATAAATAAGGTAAAAGGGGTGAACAGGGTAGTCTACGATATCAGTTCAAAACCTCCTGCCACAATCGAGTGGGAATAACGGGAACAGAATGAACAGGATCTTCATAATTATAATCCTTCTGTCGGGAGTTTTATCCCTGACCTGTCATTCTCAGGAGACTTTGCGGGAGATGAAATCGACTATAATCGAAAAGATCGACGGGAAAGACTACTATATACATTCAGTCAAAAAAGGACAGTCCCTGTATATGATTTCAAAGGCATACAACGTTGATATCAATGAGATAATACAAGATAATCCGGTCGTCAAAGAAGGACTTAAAGCGGGGCAGAAGCTTAAGATCCTGATACCCCAATCCCCAAGGCCTACAAGAAAACAAGCGAACACAAATGCCGAAGAGAAAAAGCCAACAGTTAAATCCAAAGACGAAGAATTACTTCCATGCGGAATGGATAAATCTTCACTGAAAAAAAATTACAATATCGCATTGATAATGCCTCTTTATCTCAGCGATGTTATAAAAATGGACGTAAACTCTGACGCTGATTCTTCAACCCAGGAAAACAGGCCGTTGCAATTTGTCGAATATTATGAGGGGTTCCGCATGGCTCTCGATTCATTGGAAAAAACAGGAGTATCTCTTAAGGTTACCGTTTATGACATAGGACATGATACTTTGAAAACTATCAGACTCCTGCAAACTCCTGAGCTTAAAAATATGGATCTTATTTTTGGAATGTTGTACCATCGTAATTTTCAGTTGGTCGCTGATTTCTGCGAAAAAAATAACATCCCTGTCGTGAACCCGTTATCAGAACGGGAATTGATATTGGATAAACACAAGAAGGTCTTTAAAGTGCATCCACCAGCCAAAAACCAGTTTTCGGAATTGATCCATTACCTGGAGGCCAATTTCATAGATAGCACAATGATTGTGATCAGCGATAACCAAAGGACGGATAAAGCCACTGCCAACACTATCCTAACGGCCCTGCAGGAAAAAAAAGCAGATGTGCATCTATCTGATGGAGATGAAGAAGTCATAAGTCTCTTATCGAAGAGAAAAGGGAATGTCATCATTCTGATATCAGAAGATAAATCATTTATTCTCAATGTGATTACAATTTTTAATGAACACCGGAATGAAGTTAATGCAACACTTTTTGGGTTACCCAGATGGGACCGTTTTGAAGATATTGAAGCCGATTATTTAGTGAACCTGAAGACCCGCCTGATGGCGCCCTATTTTATCGATTATGATGACCCCGGGGTGAAAAAATTCGTTGCCATGTATCAGGAACGTTACCAGACAGATCCTGATGTGCTGGCATTTCAGGGGTTCGATGTAACCTTCTATTTTATTACTGCCTTATGGCGTTATGGCAAATCTTTCGAACGTTGTATGCCCGAAATGCATATGAAATCCCTCCAGACGGATTTCCATTTTTCTTCAACAAAAGGTAACGGGTTCGAGAACCAGGATTGGGAGATGTATGAATATGACAATTACCGCCTGAAACGGATTCCTCTTCAATAAGATGTCAACAAAAAGGTAATGCCAGCAAAGGAACATTTGTTGCCTGAAGATTCTTTTTGGTTATCTTATGGGTAAACAGGTTATAGAACAAATTGTGTTTATGCGGTTGGAAAACAATCATATCAATACATTGGCTCTCGATAACCTTGTTGATAGCTGTTTGTTTTTCTTCTGTCGCTTTCACTATTTTAAATGAGATAATTCCCGATTTTTCTTCTTTTTCAAATGTTTTATGGAGACTTTCCATCTTCTCATCCTCTTCGTGTTCATTTTCTTTGATGAGGAAATGGATACACTCTATGTGAAATTGAAAGTCGCTGAACATGGAGAAGATCTTACGGATCAGATCTTCAGTCTTGCCTGACAGATCTTCAGCCAGCATGATCTTTTGAAACCCCTTGAATTTTTTTATTTCCGGAACAGTAAGAACCGGAACCCTTGAATGATTGATGATATGAGTCGAAACCCTTCCCCATTGATTTAATGTTTTTCCTGTTCCCCGTGTCCCCATAACGACGATATCCGGGTGAAACTCCTTGCATAGCTCATGGAGTTCGCTTACGATCTCACCACCCACAAGAGTGATCTGGAAAACAATGTCCTTCTTTGTTTGCTTCCTGGCCTTTTCCTCCAGACCTGCCTTAAGGGCATCCATCTTCTTTTCCGATTGATGAAAAACCTCCTTCAGCAACTCTTCATTGTACATGGTGCTCATGTCGATGGCATCAGGGAAGGAGCTGTCAGCAATGATGAATTGATCAGAATAGGTATGGAAAAGGCGGATCACTGCGCCTTCTTTATCAGCTATCTCCAATGCATAAGTGCATGCAATCTCTGTATACCCGGAAAAATCAACGGGGACAAGGATCTTTTTCATAGGTCATGGATTGATTTATGATTCAGAGTTAACCGCGCCTCGAGAACAAAGATAGTAAATTCAATAAGCGGATGCAATTTTCCTTGTTAGAATGATATTTTAGCAATTTTTCCCTGCGAAGATTAAGTTGTTCTTCGCTAAAGGGCTGATGCATAAGTTCAGTCACTTTTTGTCTGAGTTCCGCTGCATTTGTCCCTGTTTCGCAAAGTTCTCCGAGTTCCGTACCACAAACCATTCCTGGGTTCACCAGGCAAAAACGTCCGGTGAATAGTGCATTCAGCAATTTTAATTTTAATCCTGTAGGCTGGAAAGTGACAAGAATATTGACCTGCGCAGTACTGATGAGCCGGTACATTTCCTGATCTGACGGATTCCCAATCAGGGTCACGTCAGGATTCCTTTTTACAATTCTCTCCAAAGATCCGGAGGGATTCATCCCGGCAATAATGAACCGGATACCGGATTCTCTGAAAACTTCTTTAATGAGGTACTCTGCTGCTTTTTCATTTTCGGCAACACTCAGGTTTCCCTGGTAAAGTGCAAAATCTCCGGATCCCGGCTGGCTTTTTATCTCATCATCTTTATGAAAACTTGGAAGATATTCAACAGGGATCCGGGGAAATTTACGGGATAGGTACTCATTATCCTCACTGGAAACGGTAAGCATCAGGGTGGCATGTGAAAGAATGCCCTGGAAAGCCCTCAGTTTCAGACTGGATAAAATATAAAAGAGTTTTTTCGGCAGGTTCGATTCGGCTTTCGATAAATGATAATAATACAGATGCTCAATGTTGCTTTCGCGATAGATCCTGACCCTGTCCTTCAATGCAGGAT
>CAZUYY010000393.1:0-3314 GCA_964624935.1 uncultured Prolixibacteraceae bacterium | reverse complement strand
ATCCAACCTCTTAGATGTTGAAAGTTGATAGATCTTATATTGATGTGCCAGAGCGGAAAAATAATTTTCGATTGGACGATTTTCGATTTCCGAATGAATTTTTTGATTGACGATTTACGATTGAAGTCAGGACGACTTATGAATTGCCCCGCGCTAAAGAGCAGGATAATTCATTTTCGCTCCAGCACATCAAAATAAGATTTACCCCGTTTTTTATGTTCAATATCAATAAGTTATTAATGTATTAATACTTTAAAATGAACTGTTCCCTGTATGGTTTGCAGAGTTAGAAGGTAAATTCCTGGTTTGTATCATGTAACCAAAAGGTCGGCAGTTTCATTTTCCGGCTGGGAATGGAATACTTCTCTTCCGGAAAGGTCCGTCAAATACAAGTCATAAATTGTCCCAACAGATCTGATATGAAGCACATTGTCAACCGGATTGGGATATACCCGGATTTGAGGTCCTGAACCCTGTGTATTGATTCCAACGGCAATCACTGTGATCTCCTGACAAGTCTTTGCCGATTCGCCTTGCACATAAACTGATGTGACACAATAAGTATATTGGCCGGAATGCTGAAGGACATCAGTATAGGAAGTATCGACATCAAGGGACGAATTTATTTTATAATTGTCGCGGTATATATTGTATCCCTGCAATGTCACAGAAGTCGAATCAAACACTGGTTTCTGCCAGGTAAGATGAACAGTCAGGTTGTTTGCCTGTGCCTGTAAATTCTGTGGAGACGGCAATGGGACTGTGAGCACCCCTATGAATTTATAGATGCCATTCTCGGTAGCGCTTGAGTTTATCCCGCCTGCCCATCCGCAATGGTTGTTCAGCCAGCTCATCTGCATATATAATGCTCCCTCTGTTCCCACAAAATCACTCCAGAAATGACCGCCATCGAAGGAATAGGAACAACCGTCCGGACCGTTTGAGCCGGAGCTAACACAAACATTACCGGCACCGGGAACAAAAGAAAAATCCGTTGTATAAACAGGTCCGGTCGTATTGACCAATGACCAGGTCGCACCACCGTCGAAGGTCTCACAAAGAGTGCCTGTCGTCCCGGCACTCTGGTCCTGGACAAGACCATGCATGCCTGTCTGAAACCTGGGTTTGATATATTTACCGCTCAATTGCTGGACGGTGGCAACAGTCCAGTTGTATCCTTTATTGGTAGAATGATAAACCCTTCCCATGCTTGTACCGAACCAGAGCGTATCCTGAACGGCCGAATAATAACCCACTACACCATATTCCCCGGAAAGCGGGGCAGGAATATCGGAGCTGCTCACCGGTGTCCAGGTAGTGCCGCCATTTGTTGTTGTGTACATTTCATAACTGCCATTGACAGGATCGCCAAGCACCCAGCCGTCAGTTGCATTGAAAAAATGAATACAATCGGGGAATGAGCTGGAATTGCTAAAGTCGGCCGTGGTTTGTCTTGTCCATGTATATCCGCTGTCACTCGTTACATAAACCCCCTGTGGGTCATTCCCGGAAACCTTGTACATGGGAACGTAGGCTGTTGTTGCACTCATTCCGAAGATCATTGATGATGCGAGGCCAGTTGTGTTGGTAATGACTCCGGGAATCCATGTATTTCCCCCGTCGGCAGTTCGTGTAAAATTTGAACAGGCGCCTGTGGGATCGTTCGGATCAAAGGCCGTTGCCCAGACATTATTGCTATCGGCTGCCGACATATAGTTAATACCGAGATCGGTCGTAAACCCGCTTGCCTGTGAGATCCATTCCGCAACATTAAGGTTAATGGCATTGTAAACCGTATCGGTAGTATTATATGAATATACTGCGACATAATGACTCCCCAGGTCAGGCGCCGAAGTATTCCAGGTATAAAAAATTGAATCATTCGTAGTGGAAGCTATTTCGACACTATCGATAAAAAGCTTCATCAGGTTAGCAGTTCCCCGGACTGTCTTGCCAACGATCTGAACAGGATAACCAACGCCGATCACCGCGTTATCGACCGGGTGAGTGATCCGTACGATCAGGTTCGGATCATAGGGCTTAATATGAATGACGATTGCATTGTCCTCGTTGAATGTATTCCCGCCAGGATTCAGATTGCCGATGGTAAACCATCCGTCATATGAACCTGACCACCCCCAGTTAAAATGAAATGTGCTATCCGACATGCGGTATCCGTCGCAAACAAATGCATGTCCTTCAGACGGGTTTGATCCGCTGTAGTAAACCGGTAATTGCTGGTTCAGGTCTGTACGAATAAGATTTTCAAAATCCTGCACATTGGAAAAATTACTCTTGTATTGGATCACAACGCCCGGACTGTAATTGAAGTAATTCATCAGGGCATAGGGAACGTCTTCGCTGAATGCGCCGGAACCGGTAGGTGAATATTGCATATCCACGGATACACCTGAATGATACATGATGGTGGCAACAGCAGTATTGCTGCTTGTGACATTGTTTGGCATGGATGACCAATGGTAAACAGTATCTCCGAAATCAGCATATTGTAAACCATAGGGTGGATCCTGATAGGAATGTGAACCGACTCCCTGAGGAGGGTAATTGTGATATTTCATGATCTGCGCCATGGCCGTTGCGACACAACCGGTATAAACATGTCCGCATGTACCATAAGAAGAACCGTCGGACGGACAGAAGGCATTGTAATAACAACCCTGGTCCCAAGTGGTTGTGAGCAGCGGAGCCACGTCGGCAGTTGTATTTAAATTCTTATCAGGCAGCGAATTCCATCTTTTTAATGTTTCCTTATTACTTAAGGCATTCGTCACAATCTTATAAATCTCATGGCTGTATTCGTCGAGCCATTCTTTTGTTGCCGGATTGGTAATTTCACCCTCAATAGCACCTTCATCCGAATATCCCAGGATGGGTACAGAAGCATCATCTGCCGCCACAATTACAAAGCCCGAAGGGTTGAAATTAAATATATAGAAAGTTACGATTGACTTATATTCGTTAACCGATACATCCTTCACCACAGGTTGTCCATTATCACCTGATAAGTAATGGGAATAAAAAGTAATCGCAATATCTCTTGCTTTTTCAACAGGAACTCTATTGGCAAATGAAGATAATGCTAAGAAAATCAAGGCAATTAAAAGGGAATTTTTTTTCATTTTTCTTCGTTTTTGTAAAAGTACGAAAATTATTAAACACAGATCAATAAACGCAACCATTATCCCTTGCTGTTATTAATGGTCCAACCTCTTAGATACTAATAACCTGAAACCATTGTACCAGGGCGGTACGTTACTTGAAACACAGGCTTCATTGGTCGGGACTTTGGTTGC
>CAZUYY010000392.1:0-3314 GCA_964624935.1 uncultured Prolixibacteraceae bacterium | reverse complement strand
TTGGCTGCTTTGCTGAAAAAAGGCTATACTCCGCCTTACACCTCTGTTTACCTGCAATATGGAAAGGAAAGACAGGTAAAACTCAGGATTGGTTCTGATAATGCGGTCAAATTTAAAAACATTGCCTGGGAATACTTTGATAAGAATATGGTATTGACTTCATTCGGGTTTGAAAATTTTGAGCAGTTTAATTCAAGGGCGAAATCGATTGATCCGGATTTCCGGTGTTATGAGGATGCCCTTGAATTCATTCTGGAATCAAGAGAAAGACACCAAAGGCAAAAATGGATAGATAGCAGCTATCCCACAGGTGAAGAGTTGGAAGGGATATTGACCACAAAGTTATTCCCATACCAGCAAAAAGGAATACTTTTTGCCGCGAAAGCCGGAAGAAGTCTTATTGCTGATGAGATGGGACTGGGCAAAACTATCCAGGCCATCGGTGTGGCAGTCTTAATGAAAGAGCAGATAGGAATATCGAGTGCGCTGATTGTTTGCCCGACATCTCTGAAATATCAGTGGCAATCAGAAATTCAGAAGTTCACTTCCGGGAAAGTACAGGTCATAGAAGGACTTCCGCACATCCGTCAGGGACAATATGAATCGGATGCTTTTTACAAAATTGTTTCTTATCACACCCTGAGTCATGATCTTGCTTCAATTAATCATATTGAATTTGACCTGGTGATCCTTGACGAGGCCCAACGTATCAAGAATTGGAAAACTAAGATTGCCCAAAGTGTCAAAAAGATCCATTCACCTTATGCCTTGGTACTTACCGGTACTCCACTCGAAAATAACCTTGAAGATCTTTATTCCATCGTTCAGTTCGTGGATCCATTTAAACTGGGGCCATATTATCAGTTTCTCGACTTTTACCAGGTGAAAAATGATACAGGAAGGGTGGTTGGCTATAAACACTTGCACGAAATATCCGGGAAACTTTCGGATATTATGATCCGCCGCACCAAAAAGGAGGTACTTTCCCAACTCCCGGAACGGATGGATAAAAACCTCTTTGTATCCATGACTGAGCCGCAAATGGAGATGCACAGGGAATTCAATGAAATTGTGTCACGTCTTGTGAATAAATGGAAAAGGTTTGGTTTTTTAAACGAAATAGATCGACAACGGTTGATGATAAACCTTAATCTGATGCGCATGGTTTGCGATAGCACCTATATTGTCGATCAGCAAACCAGGAATGATACGAAAATAGGGGAGTTGATGAATATTCTCGAAGAATACCTTGATGGAAATGATGAGAAAGTTGTAGTATTCAGTCAATGGGAAAGGATGACAAGATTAGTAGCGCGTGAGCTTGACGACCGGAATACCGGCTACCGCTACCTGAATGGCAGTGTCCCCAGCCGTGACCGGAAAGAATTGTTTGACCATTTCAACAGCGACTCCACCTGCAGGGTCTTCTTATCCACCGATGCAGGCAGTACCGGACTAAACCTGCAATCGGCATCGATGGTCATCAACCTTGATATTCCATGGAACCCGGCTGTGTTGGAGCAACGCATCGGGCGGGTTCATCGTTTGGGTCAGAAAAGTAAAGTTTCTGTCATTAACTTCGTCTCTTCCAGCACCATTGAACACCGTATGATCGGCGTGCTGAATTTTAAAAGTTCGCTGTTTGATGGAATCCTGAGTGATGGTGAAGATTCAATATTCATGGGTGAAGATAAGTTCCGTGCCTTCATGAAAACTGTGGAAGGCATTACCGGTACCTCTGCAGAAGAAACCCAGGTTGATGTTCAAATCCCTCCGGATATCGTTGCTGAAGCGGTTGAATTGCAACAAACAGATTCCATGCAGGAAAAGCCCGGTCAGCAAGAGAAAGACATCATGCCTGATTTTCCAGGTGATGATGATATTCCAGTACCGGAAAAAGAAGCAATCGTTTCACCCGCATCGGCGACTACGGAAGCGCCTGACCCTGCCACGCTTATTTCAGGAGGCCTGGGCTTTTTAAGTGGTCTTGCCCGGACTTTTTCTTCACCTGAAGCGACACAAAAACTGGTTTCCTCTCTTGTCGATAAAGACCCGGCTTCCGGTAAAACCTACCTGAAAATTCCTGTAGAAAATGAAAAGGTAGTGACCGATGCCTTGAATCTATTCGGGCAGTTGTTTAAGGCTTTTGGGAAGTAAACGGCAGTTGGACGAGCGGATGAGTTGTCCTATATTTTGGGACAACTGAGCACTGTGCAGTACCCGAGCTTCAGACTGTCGGTCGAATTCTATAGAGTTAACAGTTTTAATAGATGCTCTTGATGAATCAGAAATGCAAGAAGAATTGATAGAATGACTATCCTCATAGCCTCTTGGATTTTCGAGTTCTAATCATTTCGTCCTCAAGCAATCTTTGCTTTTTAAAACGTATGTAAGCTCTTCATTTATAGCTTAATATTCAATTTTTGAAAGAACTCCAGTAAATTCAAAGAGTCGATTCCGAATCCCTTTGCAATTGGTGGAATTCTATTCGCTTTTGTTTTGTGTTCCTGTGTAACGATAATTCCCCCCTCACAAATAGCCATTGCAATCAGGTAAGGGTCAGCCCAGGGAGCTGGTCTGTTCATATTGTTATTCCAATAGTCAGGATTGAATTTGCTTTTTATCAGAGGCACCTTGCTTATTTGGCAATCATCCAAACCTGAAAATATTTTCTTGTTCTTGCTGCTCCAAAGCAAAAGCTTATCTTTTGGATATATAGTATTTCGGATTTCTCTCAATACTTCAATGTGTGAATAGATTTGACCTTCCTGAATTAAAGAAGTGATATGTTGCCAAATGGTTGGGAAGAGGATTTTGGGATAGCGGTCATGAAGCTCTTTGAGAGAACTCATGTCAATGATGAAAATTTCGTTAGTAAAAAGATTTCGCCTGATGACCATTAAATAATTTTTTGCAGATACTTGTCTTTAATACCTGTCATGGTTGACAATGAGGTGTACGTTATATCTCCCTTCTTGTAGGAATCAATCAAATTATTCAACACCAAACGGCTGGTGCGTTTGATGTATGTTTGTTCCCAATTTCTCCGGCCAAACTTTCTTTTCGGAATTGCTTCCAGTTTTGATTTCAGTAATTTGAATTGGTCTGGATTGATGATACCCAAAGTTCTCATTTGAATTATCGTAACCAATTTGCTTACGCCAAACACTTTAGAAATGTCCGTTAGTTGTTTCAGCGTTGTAACTGGAAATTCTTTTATTGCACCTCTTAATTGCTGTTCGGGCATTAAAAGGAAAGCTGCAAACTCATCGCAATATTTTTCTTCAGGTTGGGTATCTTTGTCTTTTTCAATA
>CAZUYY010000391.1:0-3322 GCA_964624935.1 uncultured Prolixibacteraceae bacterium | reverse complement strand
CCTGTGTCTTTTTAAGAGAACGCTCGATTTCCTGACCATAATTGATATGAACATGTCTGACAACAGGGTCGCGATCTTCATAAACTTCGATGACCCGGTCGAAAAGCTCAGGAATTCCTGTTCCCTTTGAACTTATAGTTGGAATAATAGGGATACCTAATAATTTCTCCAGTGATACGTAATCAAGATGATCACCGGCTTCTTCCATTTCATCAAACATATTCAATGCCATCACTACACGAATATCCATATCGATAAGTTGTGTAGTGAGGTAAAGGTTGCGTTCCAGATTTGATGCATCCACTACATTCACTACAATATCTGGGACATTGTTGAGCAAATGGTCTCGAACAAAAAGCTCTTCCGGCGTATAAGCTGTCAGGGAATAGGTTCCGGGTAAGTCGGTGATGTTAAAGGTATAACCGTTTTGTTCCAGCGTCGCACTCTTTGAATCAACGGTCACGCCGCTGAAATTTCCCACATGCTCATGTGATTTGGATGCAAAATTGAACAGGGTTGTTTTGCCGCAATTCGGATTTCCTACTAAGGCAACATCGATTACTTTGCTTTTTTCCTTTGCAGAGGTCTTTAGGATCTCATCCGAAAAAGTGCCATTAAATGAATCAACATTTCCGGATATGGAGCGTTGTTTAATTGCTTCTTCGAGAGTTATCACTTGTATAAGACGGCTTTCACTCTGACGAAGGGATACATTGTATCCCATGATCTTGTACTCAACTGGGTCCTGGAGAGGTGCTGCTTTAATTACGGTCACCTCTTTACCTTTGACAAATCCCATCTCAGTGATCCGTTTCCGGAATGCTCCCCGTCCGCGGATCTTGATTATAATACCGCTCTCACCCTGATGAAGATCCTGTAAGGTTGACAATTTATTTGGATTAAATTAATATTATGCAAAGATAGAATTTTTTTCTGAAATCAAAAAGTCGGGAGATTCAGGGCCAAGATTAAAAATCAGATCTATAATACTAAGGTCGGGAAGGAAACCATGCTTTGGACTGAAAACCTGGGTGTAAGGCGGGAAATTATCTTTAAAGGTTGTTTTCTTTTGTTTCATAAAATCCCTGTCATCCTCGATGCTTTCTGGGATCTTCAGGAATTGTTCTGTGAATCCAAGACTAATGTCAATTTTAAGAATGTTGAATATGATACAAAGAAAGTGGGTATTCAAATCAAGTAAGAATTCAAACTGTTCTTGAAATGCTTTAATAAATTCATCTTTATAAAATAAAAAAAAAGGTGAATTGTTGTAGGCGGTTTCTATTGATCGCCATTGAAGTCGCTGCCAGGGGATGGATCTCGCAATCCGGATGTCCTTGATAAGGGTATGATTGCCATTGATTTTATGTACCGGTACCGTCAATAATTGCAATCCATTTGGCCCATAAATATGATAATGGTTCCGGCAGGTTTGTTTTATATAGTTTTCAAATCTTTCTATTATTACCTGATCCGAATGAAGGCATCTGCAGATATAGGAGATCGGGGGAAGGAATGCGGTGGAGAGAAGTACGGACATGAAATGAAACCGGATTAATCACTTACCTGAAAAAGGACCCATATTGCAGGGCCTGCACCAGTCAGCATAAAAATCAATAATACAGGGAAGATCACCGGTGAAGGTAAAAACTTTGGGATTTGATTTATAGTCCCAAACGAGTAAAAGAAACATCTGCGTATACATCTGATTAACGATCCCATCCCTGATCTCAGTTACCCTGTTATCAGTGATATTCGAACCATTGCTATTGTAATCATCCAGGAAAAAGGAAAAAATGATAACAGGATTATCAATTGCCTTTGCATAAAAATACTGATTTAATCTATCACCACTTTGCGGGTGATCAAACCATTATTTCCGATAACCCTCAGGAAATATACCCCTGCCTGCAGTCGGGAAATATCAAAGGATTTTTTATTCACCCCTTCTATGGTCTCAAACTTCTCGGATAATTGAACTCTTCCATCAAGACTTGCGAGTTCAACTGTCAGACTGGTTTGTGAAACCGAAGATACCTGAAGGAAAACCTGGCCAGATGCGGGATTTGGAAAAACCTCACAGTTTTGTAACTCTGGCTGTTCCTCTACACTTAATGGGAAAGTCGTCCAGGACGCGTTCCATCCCTCATCAGTTGTGCATATATTGGTAACAAAAATAATGAACATTTGTCCACTGGGAGCTACTACAGTAGCAGGAAGGTTCGAAGTCGTATAATCACCTGAATATTGGGCCAGTTCCTGTTCTGTTTTCAGGTCGTAAATCTTTACATAATCATTGATTGGCTCAGTTTTAAATGAATTGAACTTAAGTTTTACAGCTTTTCCTGATGTTGGAAGTATCTCCCAACGGCAAAGAGTACCATTGCGGTAATGATGATCGCCACTGCCGTCACTGATTGTTCCTTCCAGGTCTGTATATATTTGCGTTCCGGTACACCAGTCGTATGATTTGCTTGTATAAGAAATATACCAACCAGGCTCGCGGTTGGTTCCATTGGTGGTGAAGGTGACCAATGCTTCTCCGGCATTTACAGTTACTGAAGGAGGAATACTGTCTCCTGAAAAAGACCCTACAAGACTGTCATTTGTTGTAGCGCCCTTATAAATTTTAACAACGTCATTCAAAGTTTCAGTGTTAAAACGATCGAAAGAAATAGTGATCTGGATAATGGAGTCCGAGATATCTTGAGGATTTATAAGCCAACTGCAATTATCATTATTCTGATAATTGTCCAGCGGACCGCTTCCATCTTCAAAAGTTCCTTCTAACGCATTAAGTACTTGTTGCCCGGAACAATATGAAGGATATGTGTTATTTATTGTATCGGGATACAGATTCACCATTGCATCCTGCCCATTGGTGAAATTATCACCTCCCGGATTCAGGTTATCCAGGTAAAAATAACCGTTAAAAGACCCGCTCCAGCCCCAGTTAAAATGAAAATAATCAGATCCCTGATAGCCATCCATATTGAATGCATGCCCTCCGGTTCCATAACCGTCGTAATACATGACCTGGTAGCGATCAAGATTTTGCCTTAACGTGTCATCATATGCATCGGTGGGTGTTGCGTCCCTCGACATCAGATGGGCATTAGGCGAATACCTGAAGTTATTGATCATGGCAGTCACGGCATCTTGGCTATAAGCGCCGGAACCGCTGGGTGAATACATCATATTTACTGATACTCCTGCATGCCAGATAAGGGTGGCCACTGCTGTATCACGGAATCCGACAGAATTGACCATTTGATTCCATTCATAGGTGGTGTTTCCGAAATCGGCACATTGCTGTGGATAC
>CAZUYY010000390.1:0-3324 GCA_964624935.1 uncultured Prolixibacteraceae bacterium | reverse complement strand
ATTTTCTTTGCCGCAATTCCTGCGGCATAGGTAAGCCAATCGTGGGCATGAATGACATCAAAAGTCGTTTGCTGGGCGATTACAGAAGCTACAATTGCATAACGGGAGACTTCTTCCATGAGCTTATGCCCGTACTTCCCTGAAAACTGGTACCGTTCAGAGAATACCGACTGGGTTTCACCTGTACGTTTTAGTATATCCTCCTGCACCATTTTTTCAAACTCTTCAGGACCTACATAAGGAATCAGGTTGGATCCGATTTCCATGAATTTGATCCGGTTCCAATGCTCCTGATAGACGGTATTTGAAAAATCCAATGCCATATCGCTGGCATTGACCAGCCGGAATCCATCTTTGTCCTCATCTCCATAGGCTTTGGGAACCACGAAGATCACCTCCACACCCTGCTTTCCAAGGCCTTTTACAAGCCCGAAGCACGCTGTGCCAAGTCCACCGGTTATATGCGGCGGAAATTCCCAACCAAACATTAGTACTTTCATATTAACTTATTTGTTCTTTATTAACAGATGCTTGATACTGGATGCTTGATGCTGGATAGAGTAATCATTTTTCATACTGTTTAATCATCCAATTCATCCTCAGTAACTCTGCAACACTCCATGCCTGTGATATCGCCCCTCTTGCAGCATGGGGAGGATCACCATCATAAATCTCAGATATTGTCCCGATACCATGTTCGGTCATTACTGTTTCAAATCCATTGTAAAGAGACCGGATAAATGAAACTCCAGATTTACCGTAAAGTTTAAGGTATCCTTCTGCAAAATGGCCAAGAAGCCAGGGCCAGACTGTCCCCTGGTGGTAAGCAAGATCGCGTTCGGCCTGATTACCAATATAGACACTCTTATAACCCGGGTGCTTTGGAGTCAGTGTCCTTAAGCCACGGCTTGTAAGCAGTTCTTTCTTCAGGACATCAAGTACTTTTTCTTTTTTCTCTTCATCTATAGGGGAATAATGCAGTGAAGTTGCAAAAACCATATTCGGCCTTACCGTCCAGTCTTTGTATTTTCCGTCAACATAATCGGCAAGAAAACCTTTTTCTTCATTCCAGAAACAATCTGTAAAAGAAACAGGGATCATCTCTGCAATGGGCTTCCAGTCATTGATAAATGCAGCATCGCTTGCAAGTTCCGCTACTTCCAGACTGAAACAAACAGCGTTGTACCAAAGTGCATTGATCTCGACCGGCATACCGATCCTGGGAGTCACTGGTTTTCCATAAACGACGGCATCCATCCAGGTCAGCGCTTTTCCTGGTTCTCCGGCGGAAATCAGGCCACTGTCATTCATTTTAATGTTAAACTGGGTGCCTTCCCTGTACCCTTCAAGGATAAGTTTCATTTTCCGGCCATATTCCTTCCAGATGGCAGATTTGCTTTTCGTAAATTCCGAATATTGCTGCAATGCCCAGAAAAACCATAGAGGTGCATCTACAGAATTGTACGCAGATTGATTACCCGACCCGATGTTGGGAAACAAAGGTCCATTCAGATCGGCTATCATGGTATCAATCACATTCTTGCAAGTGGCAAAGTCACCATTAACCAGGGTCAGACCCGGAAGTGCAATGAAAGTATCCCTTCCCCACCTGCCGAACCATGGAAACCCTGCAATGATCTCAGTTTTATTTCCTTTCTTTACAATAAACTGTTCCGCAGCATTTTTCAGGCAATTCTCAAAATTATTCCTGGGAACGCGTTTGTCAGACTCTGAATTATATGCTCGTTTGATTGAAGCAACAGGGATCTCTTTCGTGCCGGCAACAAAATAAATGCTTTCACCTTTCTTTATGTCGAATTCAAAGTACCCTGGAACATAAAGATCTTCCTGATAATCATACCCTCTCTCCATTTCCTCCTGATACTCAATGTTGTAATACCAATCCGGGACGTGAATGTATTCAGCTGGTTTGGAAAGCTGAAGAACCAGGTCGGTATATCCCTGGTACATTCTTATTTTTATCCCATTCGGAACATGCTCATATTTTTTATCGGCAAAGATATTTTCACGCTTTACCTGATGAACATTACGGAATGCCAGAAAAGGCCTGAGCCTGATCTTTGTCGGAGAATGGGCTTCCTTTAACGTATATTTAATGATCATCCGGTCTTCTGATGAAGTAAGGATCATTTCTTTGGTGAGCAAAACACCTCCGACGCCATAAGAGAGTATTGGAACCGGATCAATGGTAAAATCAACAAGGTACTTATGACCTTTCGGATAAAAATTCCCTCCGGGGTATTTATGAATTCCAAGGTTGAATTCGGCCTCCCTCTGAATAACCGTTTCATCGAGACAGGATAAAAGAACATGATTTTCATTGTCAATCCCCGGCTGCGGTGTCACAAGCAGTCCATGGTATTTCCGGGTATTGCAATGAATAAGGGTTGAACTTGCATAGGATCCGGCACGGTTTGACCGGATTAATTCACGTGATAGTGAATATTCGAGATTTACCAGCTGGGCTCTGTCAAAATGAATGTAACTCATGTTCAATGTGTTTGCAAATTGTTAGCAAAAATTCCAACTGAATTTCAAAATGCAAAAATACAATATTCTGTGCTTTTTCCGTTTATACTTTGTACCCTTTAATTTTCCTACATTTGCAAGAAAACAGGATCAGAATGTTTACCAAAGATAATAGATTCAGTCTAATTCCACTCATTATTTTTACGTTAATTCTGGTTTCTTCCTGCAGAAAGCAAGATAAAATTGATTCCAGTTCATCTGTCAGGCTGACCTTTTCTACGGATACAGTGTTCTTCGATACGGTCTTTACCACTATCGGGTCAGTTACACAGCAATTAATGGTTCATAACAATTACGCTTCCAAGATCATGATCTCGTCCATCCGTTTGGGTGGTGGAAGCAATTCTGTTTTCAGCCTGAACATCGATGGTACACCTGCCACATCGGTAAGTAACATCGAAATAGCGGCTCACGACAGTATTTTTATTTTCGTCAGGGTGACATTAAATCCCAACAATAAGAATAATCCGCTGATCATAACCGATTCCATCCTTTTCAATACCAACGGAAATTTCCAGAGGGTTGCACTGGTAGCCTGGGGGCAGGATGCTTATTTTTATAAGAACAAGAAGCTTACCGGCAGTGTAACTTGGGACAGTATAAAACCGCACGTCATTTACGGATATTTACGGGTCGATACAAATGCCAGCCTGACAATTTCAGCCGGAACCAGGCTTTATTTTCATAAATCGGCATACCTGGCCGTTTCGGATCTTGCAAATCTAACTGTCAATGGCGACTTGGCTCATCCTGTCAGATTTCTTGGCGACCGGC
>CAZUYY010000389.1:0-3331 GCA_964624935.1 uncultured Prolixibacteraceae bacterium | reverse complement strand
TTTGATGTGCCAGAGCGGAAAGATAATTAGGAATTACGAATTACGATTGCAGATGGGTATTGGGTATTGGGTATTGGGTATTGGTTATTGGTTATTGGTTATTGGTTATTGGTTATTGGGTGTTGGGTGTTGCGTGTTGGGTTGTCGGGTTCAAGTTATTGGTTATTGGTATTGGGTGTTGGGTGGTTTGTGGGTTTTCGATTATTTGAAGTCGGCAGGGCGACCGCAAGGGTCGCCCGTACATTATCTGCAGGCGGGAGTTTTTGAATTCCCCAGACTTTTATGCTGGGAGTTGGGAAAATCGCGCTAAAGTGCAGAACAATTCAAATTCGGCTTAGCACATCAAAAAATGAATTGACCAATAAGCGGTTTGATTTCAAATTGAGGACAACGGCTTATTACAGGGTATTAAATTTTTATTGCAATGTCAACCTTACCTCCTAATCCCTTTTCAACAATGTCAAATAAAGTCTTCAGATTAATATTACTTCCATCATTCTCAATTCTGGAAATATAACTCCTTTTTTTTGAAATTACTTTGCCTAGTTCCTCCTGAGTCATTTTCTTTGATTCCCTTGCCTGACGAATTAATAATCCGATTTTGAATGACACCATTTCGCGATCAAGTTCATCTCTCCGGGTAGAACCTTTTTTTCCATAAACATCATCTTTAATCTGTGTCCAGGATTTAATATCTGAATGTTCTTTTTTCATATTTTTCCCTTTCTTTTTTCTTCAAAATAATCTTCTTGTAACCGAAGAGCAATTTCAATTTCTGATTTTGGTGTCTTTTGTGTCTTTTTCTGAAACCCATTGAGAAGTATTACAAGCCTGCCTGCATCGAAAAAACAAAAGACCCTCCAGATGTCTGAACCAAGTGAAAATTTTGTTTCATATAAACCCTCAGTACCTTTTAGATGCTCAAGAAACCTGGTTGGGATGAATTGTTGATATTCAATAATTTCAAGAATTTTATAAATTTTATTTTGAACCTTAATTGGTTGCTTTCCGAGAAATTCTTCGAAATAATGTTTATAGGCAACAATGGTTCGTATCTTTTCCAAATCAATGAACTTTGTGCAAAGGTAACTTAAAAGTTACATATATACAAGTTTTTTCTTTTTGTTTCTAAAAAATTTAATACCTCATCGTCGGGTAACAGAGGGGAATTTGGTTTAATCGTTATTTGATGTGCCAGAGCGGAAAGATAATTACGAATTACGAATTACGATTGCAGATGGGTAATGGGTGTTGGGTGTTGAGTATTAGGTAGTGGGTATTGAATAATTGACAATTGACAATTGATAATGGGTGTTGGGTGGTTTGTGGATTTAGGATTATTTGAAGTCCTCAGTCCTCAGTCAGCAGTCCACAGTTCTCAGTCGGCAGTTTTTGAATTACCCCAGACTTTAGCCTGGGGATAGGAAACCCACAAAAATACAGGACTTTAGTCCAAAACAAAAACACTTTTGGACTAAAGTCAGGTTGACATGTTCATTTTTACCTCCGCGCTAAAGCGCAGGACAATTCAAATTCGTCTTAGCACCTTTAAAAATGAAGTAACTGCCGGGAAAAGCTTATAATACTGTAATGGTACCAACGTATTTGATTACGTGCTTAGGTTTATCCATAAGGAGGTTGACCCGGTCGAGGCACTCAAAGTAAACGGCAATAATCAAACCGGACATGTCAGGCCTTGTAAGTGTTATCGTTCCGGTGTTGCGGATTGATGACTGGGGGAACTGCCAGATATTGGTACCTTCGACATCCAAGCCGTAGGCTTTGACGGGATCTTTACCTTCATCATCATTTTGAGCGTTGCTGTCAAATGTGGCGGTTATTGTGTTTGCAGGATGATCAAATTCAATATCCCAGAGGAATGTTGGGATATGCTTCAGGAAAAGTTCCAGCGGCATTTACCCCTGGAATTTACATTTTGCAATTTACATTTTGCACTTGAACTTGTAGCGGGATCGAGAATTGAACTCGAGACCTCCGGGTTATGAATCCGACGCTCTAACCATCTGAGCTATCCCGCCGTTTTTTAAGGGTGCAAAAATAAGAACTAATTATCAATTATCCAATCCAGATCGTTTTGACATTCACAAACTCGCGAATCCCGGATTCGCCGAGCTCACGACCGTAGCCTGATTTCTTAATACCGCCAAAAGGAAGGCGGGGATCGGATTTAGTCAATCCGTTGACAAAAACGGCCCCGGTTTCTATCTTTCTTGCAACGGCTTCGCCACGGTTAAGGTCTTCGGTCCAGACGCTGCCTCCCAGTCCGAATTCAGAATCGTTGGCAACGGCAATGGCTTCTTCTTCATCTTTAACAGGGATGATCGAAACGACAGGGCCGAATGTTTCTTCGGAGTAAACGGGCATGCCTTTCTTAACATCTGCAAGAAGGGTAGGGGAATAATAAAAACCGGTCCGCTTTACGGGCAGGCCGCCGAGGACAAGACGAGCGCCGGCAGCAACGGATCGCCTGACCTGTTTGTCGATTTCATCGGCTATGTCTTTGCGGGCAAGCGGCCCGACGTCCGTTTGCCTGTCCAGCGGGTCGCCGATCTTCAGAGATTCGAGGGCAAGCTTAACGCGGGTTTCGAATTCAGTTGCACGGCTCTTAACTACAATGAACCTTTTTGCGGCAATGCAGCTCTGTCCCTGGTTGATCATGCGTGCGGTAATGGCGGTCTTAACGGCTTTATCCATGTCTGCATCTTCGAGGACAATGAATGCATCCGAGCCTCCCAGCTCAAGGACGGTTTTTTTGATATGCTTTCCTGCAAGGGAGGCAACCTCGCTGCCGGCCAATTCGCTGCCGGTGAGGGTTGCTGCAACAATACGGGGATTAGCTACTACAGGCCCGACTTCAGCGGAAGGAATAATTAGTGAACGAAAAAGATTGCGGGGAAATCCGGCATCATGAAAAATTTCTTCAATTGTCAACGAACACCCCGGGACATTGGAGGCATGTTTCAAGACGGCAGCATTTCCTGCCATCAGGGAGGGTACGGCAAAGCGGAATACCTGCCAGAAAGGGAAGTTCCAGGGCATAACGGCAAGTATCACCCCTAAGGGCTGAAATGTCACAAGACTTTTAGATGCATCCGTAGTAATAATCCGATCTTCAAGCAACCCTGCTGCATGTTCTGCATAATAATTGCTGGCATTGGCACATTTTTCTACTTCGGACAAAGATTCCCTGATGATCTTGCCCATCTCTTCAGTTATCAGCCGGGCATAGGTTTCTTTTCTTTCAAGAAGAATCCTGGCAGCGTTCCTGAATAATACCGAGCGTTGTTCAATGGGAGTTTCTTTCCAGGTC
>CAZUYY010000388.1:0-3334 GCA_964624935.1 uncultured Prolixibacteraceae bacterium | reverse complement strand
ATTTATTATTAGAACCCCGGCCCCTTCTTAATCATCACAGCCCCACCCCCGGCCCCTCCCCCAAGAGGGAGGGGAGTTGAGACAATATAATTCACATTGTTAAAAGCGCTAAGAAGGATATGGGAAAATTGAATTCATTTTTCATTCTTCATTTTTAATTTCTCTCTAAGATATTCTCCGGTATATGACTCCTCAAACGCCGCCAGTTGTTCAGGAGTTCCGGTAAAGACGACGTTTCCTCCTTCTTCTCCTCCTTCTTTTCCAAGGTCTATCACCCAATCGGCAGATTTTATGACTTCAAGGTTATGTTCGATGACCAGGACGGAATGGCCATTACTGATGAGGGATTCAAAGGCGACCAGGAGTTTGTGAATATCATGAAAGTGCAGTCCGGTGGTAGGTTCATCGAAGATAAAGAGCGTAGGTTTTTCGTTGGTACCTTTTGCAAGGAAGAAGGCCAGTTTTATACGCTGTGCCTCTCCGCCGCTGAGGGTACTCGATGATTGACCCAGGCGGAGATATCCCAGTCCGACATCCTGCAATGGCTTCAGTCTTGCCAGTATTCGTTTTTCATGTGTTGTCGGTTTATTGCCGGTACCGAAAAAATCCATGGCGTCATCAATGGTCATGTCAAGAACATCGACAATGTTCTTTTCACGGAATTTCACATCGAGGACTTCCTCCTTGTATCTTTTTCCTTTACAGCTTTCGCAGGTCAGGAAGAGGTCGGCCATAAACTGCATCTCTATTTTGACGACTCCTTCGCCTTCACATTCCTCACAGCGTCCTCCCTGTATATTGAAAGAGAAGTAGCCGGGTTTATAACCCCTTACATGGGACAGTTGCTGATCGGCAAAAAGGTCTCTGATCTCATCAAACGCCTTGATATAGGTTGCCGGGTTCGACCGTGAAGACCTTCCGATGGGATTCTGATCGACCAGCTCAACGGCACCTATGCGGTTAAAATCTCCGGCAAGCTGATCAAACTTTCCTGTCCGCTCGGCGTATCCGTCAAACATCTTTTTCAGGGATGGGAAGAGGATCTTCTTCACCAGTGAAGTCTTTCCCGAACCGCTCACGCCGGTGATGGCGGTAAAAATATTCAGCGGGATAGAGACATTCAGATTCTTCAGGTTATTTTCCCTGGCTCCCCTGATCTCTATAAATTCCTTCCATTTCCTGCGTCGTCCCGGTAGGGGGATATTCAACCTGCCGTCGAGGTATTTTCCTGTCAGGCTATCTTTATCCTTTACTATTTCATCAAAAGTTCCCTGGAATATGATCTCACCGCCGTAGTGGCCGGCAAAAGGACCGATATCGATTACCTGATCGGCGGCACGGATGATATCTTCGTCATGTTCAACGACGATGACGGTATTCCCCAGATCCCTCAGACCCAGCAGGACTTTTATCAGCCTTTGCGTATCGCGGGAGTGAAGGCCGATGCTGGGCTCGTCGAGGATATACATCGACCCTGTAAGGTTGCTGCCCAAGGCAGTGGAGAGGTTGATGCGTTGCGATTCACCGCCGGAGAGGGTAGAGGAGAGGCGGTTCAGCGTGAGATAGCCGAGACCGACATCCGTGAGGACTTCCAGTCTTTTATTGATCTCCTTCAGCAGCCGTTTTGAGACGGTCTTTTCAAATTCCGTCAATTTAAGCGAACAGAAAAAGTCCTTCAGGTCACCAATTGGCAGCAGTACAAGCTCATTTATTGATTTTTTCCCGATCTTAACGTACCCGGCATCTTTCCGTAACCGGGTGCCTTTACATTCCGGGCAAAGGGTTTTCCCGCGGTATCGCGACATCATCACGCGGTACTGCACTTTATAATTCTGGCTTTCAACGAAATCGAAAAAATCCTTCAGTCCGTGAAAATATTTATTCCCTGTCCATAATAACTCACGCTGTGCCGGGGTCAGTTCATATACCGGTCTGTGAACAGGGAAACCGAATTTATAGGCATTCATCACCAGTTCATTCTTCCATTCGCTCATCTTTTCTCCGCGCCAGCAGGCAACGGCTTCCTCATAGACGGATAAATTCTTGTTGGGGATCACCAGATCCTCGTCGATGCCGATCACGGTGCCGAATCCTTCGCATTTCTTACAGGCGCCATAAGGATTGTTGAAGGTGAACAGGTTGGCAGAAGGTTCCTCGAAGTCGATGCCATCGGCCTCAAAGCGGTTTGAGAACGAGGTGCGTCTGGGTATCTCGCCTGCAACCTCCACCATGCAATAGCCATGGCTTTCGTAATAAGCAGTCTGAACGGAGTCGGCTATCCTTCCGGCCAGGTCGTTGTCGGCTTTCTGAACAGGGAAACGATCCACCAAGAGAAAGATCTCTTCATTGGTGCACTTTATTTTAGGATCAATCCCGTCGATGCGGTATATTTCATTATTCACCATGATCCTTGTAAAGCCCTGCTGAAGCAATATCTTGCATTTGGCTTTCAGATCGCCGTTGTGATCTTCAAGCGGAATGGGAGAGAAGATGCTGACCTTGGATTCATCCGGCAAAGCGAGGATATGATCCACGACATCGGTGACCGTATCCCGTTTTACGAGTTTACCGGATACAGGAGAATAAGTTTTCCCAATACGTGCGAACAACAGTTTAAGGTATTCATAAACTTCGGTAGATGTCCCGACGGTCGATCGCGGGTTCGAGGTATTGACTCTCTGTTCTATGGCAATGGCAGGGGAGATGCCTTTGATATAATCCACATCGGGTTTGCTCATTCGTCCTAAGAACTGGCGGGCATAGGCGGAGAGGCTTTCCACATAACGGCGCTGGCCATCGGCAAACAGGGTATCAAAAGCGAGGGAAGATTTTCCTGAACCTGACAGGCCTGTTATGACAATAAATTTATTCCGGGGAATTGCAAGCTGAATATTCTTAAGATTATTTACTCTTGCGCCTTTTATTACAATAAAATCCTTCGGGTCGAATAAGTCAATATTTTCAGTCATTTTTAGTCAATCATGCAAAGAAAGTTTGCAAAATTAGCCAGAAAATTTGCTTTTGACTTTTTTTTGTTTACTTTTGTGACCTGTAAATGTAAAATTCGTGTGAAATTGTCTTAATTTCGCACTTTAAAACAAAGGAGACCGGCTATCGAGAAAAATCTACTCTTTTTTTACTAAAAAAAGGAGGCAGCATGAACGCCCAAGCAGTGACCGACCAGGAACTGATTGGTAGATACTTAGCCGGAAGCCAATCCAGCTTAGAGAAACTAATCCATCGTCATAAGAGCCGCATTTTTGCGTATATCCTTATGATCGTAAAAGAGAAAGAACTTGCAGAAGATCTTTTTCAGGATACTTTCATAAAAGTA
>CAZUYY010000387.1:0-3335 GCA_964624935.1 uncultured Prolixibacteraceae bacterium | reverse complement strand
CTCCATAGCTTTCTTGGAAACAACCTGCCCGCAACCATTTCCACCATCAATCAATGCTGTTGAAGGAGTTTCATGAACAATTTTATAAGGAGTCAGCGGATTGATATAGCCTTTCTGAATGCGGCTTCCATAATAAGAAGCAAGACGGATCAACCCGTGTGATTCCACACCGCGCAAGTCGGCAGAGACCAGAACATCGCCTACGATTGCTGCATCTTCAGCCGGAACACCCATCTTTGTCATGTATCGGATCACGAAACCGATCAGATCTTCTCTTTTATATCTTAGTATTGTTTCCATACAATAGAATTGTTAAAGATGAATTACGAATTACGAATTACGAATTAAAGGATTTGAATTATTGTTCAGAATATAATTTTCGACTACCCATTTTGCAAAGGGGAAGCTGCTTGTAAAAGCAGGGGAAACAGCATTCAGCACATGTATTGAAGAGCCATCTCCTTCCACTACAAAATCCTGCACCAGCTCCAATGTTTTTTTGTTCATTAACTGGGCACGGATACCGGGTTTACTCCATTCCGTGAAGCCTGATTTATCGATGCTGTGCACCAGTTTTGCAGCCAGTCCGACGAAGAAAGCTTTATTGTATTTCCTGACCTCTTCAAAGGCGAGGCTTCTGAAACCGAAAGCATTGGTGAGAAAGAGCCTGCTTTCCCATCCCAGGATATTTGTCATTTCACCTCCTTTGAAATTGTTCATCCCTTTGTAGTTTTCTCTCCAGAAGGCAGGAATGGAAGTGGGCCCTATCTTGATGGTACCATCCACTGTGATCGTGTAATGAACTCCAAGGAAAGGATTTTTAAGGTTTGGAACCGGATAAATATTCGTTCGGATGGGTTTGTCCTTTTTAGTATATTTCAGATAGATACCTTTAAACGGTATAATGGTGAAATCTTTCGAGAAATTGTAATCCTTTGCTATTTTGTCCGCATAAAGACCTGCTGCATTAATAATCTTTCCGGCAGTAATGACCAATCCGTTTTTTGTCATTACCCCATCTGACCCTTTCCTGTGTTTATATCCGTCGTTAAAGATGAAATTTACCCCTTTCTTCTTCAATTCATTTTTTATGGCAACATTAACTTCTGTCGGGTCAACGGTTGCGGTATTCGGTGAAAAAAGAGCATGACGGAAAGTTTTTGCGTTAGGGTCTATTGCTTTCAGCTCTTCTTCCGTAATGATCGAAACATCAACCCCATTCTTTTTTCCCCGTTTATCCAGCTCGTAAAGCGCTTCCAGCTCTGATTCGTCCTGAGCGACAACGACTTTTTTACATTCGTTCAGTTTCAGGTTGTTCTGCCTGCAATACTCCTTCATCTGAAAATTTCCGTCCCGGGTGAATTTTGCTTTCAGAGAATCGGCTGAATAATAAAAGCCGGCATGCAGAACCCCGCTGTTCCGGCCACTGCTGTGATATGCAACATCCGCTTCTTTTTCAATGATCAGTATCTCTGCATCGGGGTAACGTGATCTCAGTTCCCTTGCAATGGCCAATCCGATAATTCCTGCCCCAATGATCAGGTAATCAGTTTTTTTATCCATTCTTTGATATATGTAAATATGTGCCAAAAGTACAAAAATTACCATTCCACCATACCCCACTTGTTACATTTCCGACGAATACATCCATGCGATTTCTTGTCATGAATGTTAATAAACGTTAAAAAACTCAATGATCAAGACTATGTATTAAATTTGTAAGATATTCAGGAATTATTTATGTGAATTGGTACAACCTTAAAAGGAAAACTTATGGATTTCGAATTTACAGAAGAACAGAAAATGATCCGCCAGTCGGCCCGGGATTATGCCCAGCGTGAGCTGATCAAAGATGTCATCGAACGCGATACCAAAGCCGAATACCCAGCGCATCATGTAAAAGCGCTGACCGAACTGGGCTTTATGGGAATGCTTGTCGATACAAAATACGACGGAGGAGGGATGGATACTATTTCCTATGTGCTTGCCATGGAAGAATTTTCCAAGGTTGACGCCTCTGTTTCAGTGATCATGTCCGTTAACAATTCATTGGTGTGTTATGGTATCGAAGAGTTTGGGTCAGAGGATCAGAAAGAAAAGTTTCTTAGACCCCTTGCCCGGGGTGAGAAGCTCGGTGCATTTCTTTTGTCGGAGCCGAATGCAGGATCAGATGCCACTTCACAGAAAACACTGGCCATTGACATGGGCGATTATTATCTGGTGAATGGAACAAAAAACTGGATCACCAATGCGAATTCCGCATCTTTATATGTGGTGATAGCCCAAACCCATCCTGAAAAAGGTCATAAAGGGATTAATGCGTTGATCGTTGACCGTCATGCCCCGGGAATTTCATTGGGCCCTCATGAAGACAAGATGGGCATGCGGAGTTCTGATACTCATTCAGTGATGTTCACGGATGTGAAAGTTCCTAAAGAAAACCGGTTGGGTGAAGATGGTTTTGGATTCAAGTTCGCAATGAAAACACTTGAAGGAGGACGGATCGGTATTGCAGCCCAGGCGCTGGGTATCGCTTCGGGAGCTTACGAACGTGCTTTAAAATATGCCAAAGAAAGAAAAGCTTTTGGAACCGAGATCATCAACCACCAGGCTATTGCCTTTAAGCTGGCTGAAATGCATACCCGCATTGAAGCTGCAAGATATTTCTGCCTGAAAGCAGCCTGGTTGAAAGATAAACATCAACCCTATGGAACGGCAAGTGCCATAGCCAAGTATTATGCTGCTGAGACCGCGATGTATGTTACCACAGAAGCCGTTCAGATCCATGGTGGCTACGGTTACGTTAAAGAATACCATGTGGAACGGCTGATGCGGGAAGCAAAGCTGACCCAGATCTATGAAGGAACTTCCGAGATCCAGCAGATGATCATCGCAAGGGCTATCATGAACGATTAAATAGTTAATGAATGCAGGTACCGGAAAGTTATCAGCCGAAAAACCCTATCCGCATTGTCACTGCAGCTTCTCTTTTCGACGGGCACGATGCAGCGATCAATATTATGCGGAGGATACTCCAGGCAAGCGGCGCTGAAGTGATTCACCTTGGTCATGACCGGTCGGTTCAGGAAGTAGTAGAATGTGCTATCCAGGAAGATGTCCAGGCTATTGCGATGACCTCCTACCAGGGCGGCCACATGGAATATTTCAAGTACATGTTTGATCTCCTCAATGAGAAGGGATGCGGGCATATTAAGATATTTGGCGGTGGAGGAGGAGTTATTCTTCCACCGGAGATAAAAGAGCTGCATGAATACGGAATAACCCGGATCTATTCTCCTGACGACGGCAGAAAAATGAGTCTTCAGGGTATGATC
>CAZUYY010000386.1:0-3352 GCA_964624935.1 uncultured Prolixibacteraceae bacterium | reverse complement strand
CAATTATCAATTATCAATTATCAATTATCAATTATCAATTATCAATTATCAATTATCAATTCTCTCCCACGGATCTTCATCTTTCAGCCCCTTCGCCTCATACGCTGCAAACACCCCACCCAACGACTGAACGAATGCAATAAATGAAAACGCCACCATCCCCCACACTTTCTCCGCACTGAACATCAACTCACTCTCAGGCACAAAATACCTCCTGTGAATCCACACTGCCACCACGGTCAGCACAAACAAAATACAATAAAACGCAAGCGGCCGCGCAAAAGGTGTTATGGAAGTAACCGCCTTCTTTGCTGTAGGAATATACGGTATCTCTGAATCCGCCAGCGTGAGAAGAAACCCAAGCAAGAACACGGGCCAGCAGGAATATTTAAGGATCATTCCCCGCCAGTGGATCCCTCTTTCACTCTCAGGATGACATAAAAACTTTTGTATATACAGATAAATGAGCGATGAAATGATCACAATGGACGACCCCTGGACGATGAACTCAGAGAATGCCATCCTGCCGGGAATAATTCCTGTAAAGAAATATATAAATGGAACCAGGATAAAAAAGAATGTACACAAGCCGATAAGGTAATAGGTACCGATCGAGCAATAGGCTATTTTCTGCCAGAAAGTAAGCTTGTGAAACGCTTTTGGTACTTCCGTAAGCAGCACTTCAAACGTTCCGCGGGCCCATTTCAATTGCTGTTTGCAAAATGAACCCAGATCTTCTGGTACCAATCCCCTGCTCACAATTACAGGATTGTAAACTGATTTCCAGCCTGCCGCATGCAAACGAATGCTCGTAATTAAATCTTCCGCAAGACCCACTCCGTGCCCGCCGATGCTTTCCAATGCTTTTCTCCGGAAAGTACAATTGGCCCCGATCGCTACTGCACAGCCATTACCATATAGACCCATCTGAGTCGCACCATAAAAAGTATAGGTCTGTTCCGCAGCGCCTGCCGCAGTGAATGAGCGATATTGGTTGTAATACCCCTGGCTCACCTGCACAAAACCCACTTTTTCATCCTGGAAAAATCCAAGGGTCTGATGCAGAAAATTAGGGTAAGCGATATGGTCGGGGTCGAGAATAAGAATGAATTCTTCGTTGGTTCTTCTGATCGCCGCATTGATCTTTCCCGCTTTGGCTCCCGGCAGATCAAATGAATCCAGCCAGGTAATCCCATATCTCTCCGCCAGCGCTTTGAAAGCCTGTTCATGAGTACCGTCAAGCAGGTACGTGTTATGCGGGTATTCAATTTTGTTGAGTGCAGCAAATGTCTTCTCGAACATCGGGAGTGGCTCACCCGGCGCACTGGTAGTAAAAATAGCTACACTCAATCCTTCAGGGGGCACAGGCACCTTTTCCGGCTTCCTCACCCTCAGGTAATTTATCCAGGTCAGAATGATCCGGAAGATGCAGTACCAGAAAAATAAACTGAGAATGACATAGAGAGGATAGTTGGAAATGTGCTCTTCCCGGAACCACCAGTCGGCAAACCTTAAGATAAACAGAGTACCGGCTATAGCAAGCATCAGCAGAATAAAACGATCGTGTTTTTTAATACTGACCGCTTCCCTGAATTTCCAGAAATCGTCAGATTGCCTTCTTTTCATTACAAATACTGATATTTAATGTCAGGCCAAGGTAGTTACTGGTGTAAAAATTGGTCCGCATAAATGTGTACTCCAGCTTTAGATTGGTTGTAGGGCAAAGGCGTGCACTGATGTACGCATTAGCTTCAACCGGATGAAAGAACATTCTGGTAAACCCTCTTTCGATCACAATATTTTCTTCCGCATCCTTATCCAGATACAGGTAAGGATTGTCAGTCTTGCTGTAAAAGCCGGCATTGCCTTTAGCCCCAAAGCTGAAACTTTTCGCCGGATGTATTACGATGGCAAGAATTGCCGAATGAACACTTTGCTGATTTGGAGTAAAATAGGGATTGTACACACCCGGAATTTCAGTATCGGTTTCCCAGTCGGCAACAATTTCAGAAACTGATTTTGTGCTTACATAGCGACTCTCCTTCGCAGTACTGTAATTGTACCCGTAACCAACCCGGAAATCAAAAACCGACAATACCAGCGGTGGAGTCATTACCCAGGCGCTGGCAGTGTAAATAAAATTGCCGTCGGTGTAAAAATGATTGACATCAAAAGATGCCCTCCCCTGCCAGCTTTTTGGATCATTCCATTCGGATGCAAAAGAATAGTGCAATTGCATGATTGGATTATCCATGTTTGAGCGGGTATCAAGATAGGGCTTATGCTCTGCCTGGATCGAAAGTACAAGGTGCTTTGCAAATGTCTTGTGCAATTGCAGATCACCCGTTCCCGAAAATTTACTCGTCGGAAGTTCTATGATTCCGGCATTTATGTTCAGTTCCAATCCGGCCCGGGCAAAAACCATTTTGTCGCCGGCAAAAATCCATGGAGCGATATATGTCTTTTTATCGATCAGAAACACCGGCGCATTGAGACCAAAATACAGATTCGCCAAAGGATCAACCATAAAGCCACTCTCTATTGATGGAGATATTCTTTGCATGGGCTGGTCATCCTGGTAACCCCCAAGATCGATTTTTAGCCATGGCGATTTTGCCGCCATTATGTCGTTTCGTAAATCGCTCACGGAAGCGTTGTTCGGTTGCATTTTCAGAACTTTGTCCGTTTCGTCCAGAGCAGTCTCATAATTGGTTTCCCAGTATGCGATCTTAGCAAGTCCTTCATGCGCCTCGGAAGCGTCTGAATCATACGTAAGGTACAAATTGAAAATAAGAACCGCCTTATCAAACTCGCCAAGGTCGGTCAGCTTTTTAGCATAATCCAGCCTTAACGTATAATTTTCAGGATGCCATGCAATCGCATCCTCATAAGCAGCCATTGATTTTTTATGGTGCCCGGCGAAGTATGTAGTCTGTGCATAAATCCACTGAGCATCAAGGTTGCCCGGGTGGCGTTTATAATACCGCGTCAGTAATTTCTCAGCTTTCTTGTATTTCCCCTTCTCATTAAGTTGCTTAACAACAGAAAGTGTATCGGTAATCTGAGCAAATAATGTCCCCGAAGCAAAAACAAACCACAATAAAAAGAAAACCAATTTCTTAGTAAAAAAGATTGAAAAACTTCCCTCTGTTATTTCTTTCCCTTTAGAATCCCTCATGCTCTTCCCGATTTATTGTATTAATTTTAACTCCGTGTCCGCTCCGAAAACCAATTTTAATCTTACTTCAAAAATCCTGCCTGCCGGCAGGCGTTGATCGTTATTCGATTGTTCAAAAAACCCAACACCCAATACCCAATACCAATTATCAATTATCAATTATCAATTATCAAT
>CAZUYY010000385.1:0-3353 GCA_964624935.1 uncultured Prolixibacteraceae bacterium | reverse complement strand
GATAGCCGGATTCACGATAACCTGATGAGATTTCTTTTGTCCCAGGATCCGTCCATTGCAAAGGAAATACCGGAAACCCAAGCCGGTCGCCATCCCGTTTACTGAGCTTTCCGTTTCCATCGGGCTTGAGTAATAAAGGCAAATGAGCAAACTTGGGCATGGATTCTTCCCAACCAAGATAACGATAAAGAAGAACGTGCAAAGGAGCCGAAGGAAGCCATTCTTCGCCACGGATCACATGCGAGATCTCCATTAAATGATCATCGACAATATTCGCAAGGTGATAAGTAGGCCATCCGTCAGATTTGAACAGGACTTTATCGTCAAGGCTTGACGATTGTACCACCACATCCCCACGGATAATATCGTTCACATGAATTTCTTCGTTTTCTTCTATCCTGATCCGGATGACATAAGGTTCACCGGAAGCAATACGCAGATTAACGTCGGCTAATGAAAGGGAAAGTGATTTTTTCATATCGGACCGTGTGAAGGGTCCATATTGGGAAAAATGAACTTCCTTGTTTTTTCCTTTTTCCCTCATCAACTCCAGCTCTACCGGAGTATCAAACGCATAATAGGCATGACCATTTTTAATAAGTTGCTCAGCATATTCACGGTAGATGGATTTCCGTTCGGATTGCCGGTAAGGGCCATACGGACCGCCCTTAATACAATCTTCATCAAACCGGATGCCGCACCAGTTAAGCGATTCAATAATATAATTCTCGGCTCCCTCAACGTACCGGTTCTGATCCGTGTCTTCAATACGAAGGATAAACGTGCCTTTATATCTGCAGGCAAACAGATAATTATACAATGCGGTTCTTACTCCGCCTATGTGAAGCGGTCCTGTTGGACTGGGAGCAAACCGTACACGTATTTTCTGATTCTTCATAAACTATTCATGTAAAGTGATTTTCGGCAGAATAAAATCCAATGCACATTGAACTGATTCTTCCACACTCAACTGGTCGGTTCTTAATATAAGATCGGGATCAGGTGGAATATCAAAAGGTGAACTGATCCCTGTAAACTCAGGGATCTCTCCTTTGCGGGCCTTTGCGTATAAACCTTTCACATCGCGGGTTTCACAAATTTCCAGTGGGGCACTCACAAAAACTTCAAGAAAATCATTTTTACCGATAATGTTTTTTGCCATCGTCCGGATCTCATCCGTAGGACTGATAAAACAGTTAATGGTTACAATACCGCAATTCAAAAAAAGTTTACTGACTTCTGAAATGCGCCGGATGTTTTCTTTCCGGTCCTCAACAGAAAATTTAAGGTTATTGTTGATTCCTGTTCTGACAAGGTCTCCATCAAGAAGCATCACAAGAAATCCTCGTTTGAAAAGTTCCTTCTCAAGCGAAAGGCCAATCGTAGTCTTACCTGAACCGGACAAACCGGTCATCCATAAAACTTTTGCTTTCTGTTTCAGGCGGTGTTCCTTATCTGTACGGCCTACTGGGTTTTTTTCAGGGAAAAGAAATTCCATCGGATAGTTGAATATTGGTTTAGTACGGCAAAATTAGCTTAATTTTCCTGGGATACAAACGGGATGATTCAGGAATGAAGTACCTTTATAGCGAAAATAAAATAGACCACTTTCCCGTTATTTAGGAAGTATTAAATATTATGACGGACACTTACCAGATATTGATTAGAAAACTTGATGAATTTATCAGGAAGTATTACAGAAATCAGTTGATAAGAGGATCACTCCTTTTTCTTGCCATTCTGTTTGTTTCGTTCCTTTTTTTTGTGACACTTGAATATTTCTCGCACTTTGGTATTGTTCCACGATCACTTTTATTTTACCTTTTCGTTGTTTTAAATGGTGCCTCTTTACTGGTTTTTGTCATTGATCCCCTCCTGAAAATAAGAAAAATAGGGAAAATGATATCCCATGAACAGGCCGCTATGATCATTGGAAAATATTTTGGAGAGGTCAAAGACAAACTTTTAAACACGCTTCAACTCAAAAAACTTGAAGAATCAGACAAAGATAATATTGAACTGCTTCAAGCCGGGATTGACCAGAAAATATCCCAACTAAAGCCAGTACCATTCACCCTTGCCATAGATCTTTCGAAAAATAAAAAATTTTTAAAATTTACTCTCCCACCCTTTTTGATTTTACTGTTACTTCTGTTTATTTCGCCATCGATCATAATGAAGCCATCCGAAAGGATTTTACACCATTCAAAAATCTACGTAGAGGAAATGCCTTTCCACATTTTGATTTTGAATAAAAGTCTCGAGGCTTTTCAACAGGAAGATTTCACCTTGAATGTCAAAGTGACCGGAGAAAACCTTCCGGATGAGATTTACTTGGATAACGAAGGGGTTACTTACAGATTAAACAAAATAAGCCGGATCCTGTTTTCTTACACATTTAAGACATTACAGAAATCTGAAAAATTTCGTTTGGAAGCAGGAAAATTTAAAACAGAAGAATTCGAACTTTACGTTTATCCCAGACCTACGATTTTAAATTTCGAGGCTGGATTGGTCTATCCAGAATATTTAAACCGGAAAAATGAAGTTGTTGAAAACACTGGAGACCTTATCATTCCTGAAGGTACAAGGGTAAACTGGAAATTTTTAACCAAGGATGTCGATCATATTACTTTACGTATTGATAATGAAACTAAAATACTGAAAAAAGAGGAAAGCAATGCCTTTGAGTACAGCTCTGTTTTTTTACATAGTACCTACTATTCTATGAAAGCAGACAATTCCTACAAAAGGCAACAGGATTCACTTTCCTATACAATTACGGTTATACCGGATGCTTATCCGATGATTACTGTCGAACAATTGAAAGATTCAGTTTTGCAATCCAGAATGTTTTTTCAGGGTGTCATCAGGGATGATTATGGATTTTCACGGTTGTCATTTAACTATACCTTGGTACATGGAAACGATACTTCTGTTAAAGATACAAAAACGACAAATTTAGTATTCAATAAGACCCTGAATCAACAATCATTTTATTATTCACTTGATATCAATGAATTAGTAAAAAACCCCGGGGATGAATTGAATTATTATTTTGAGGTCTGCGATAATGATGGTTTGCATGGGCCAAAATGTACGCGATCCGGGATACTGAAATTTAAAGCACTGACACAAGAAGAGATCGAACAAATTACCTCAAAACAAGAACAAAATATAACATCAAGTATTCAGAATTCGGCTAAGGAGGCAAAGGATCTTCAGAAGAAGATTGATGAATTGAACAAAAAACTGGTAGAAAAAAACACATTGACATGGCAAGACAAGAAGGAGATACAGGATCTTCTGGACAAACAAAAACAAATTAAAGAAAACCTGGAAAAGATAACGCA
>CAZUYY010000384.1:0-3353 GCA_964624935.1 uncultured Prolixibacteraceae bacterium | reverse complement strand
CGGGGGTGGGGTTCTTCAGACGTATTCCCTTACAATCATTTCTCCCTTAATAACGCGCATTGCATTCGCTGCCATGGCTTTGATTTCGTTATCGCCGGCATAGACGAACGACGGGGCAAGTTTTTCAACATGATCAAGGATAAAGCGAACGATAAAATCGCTGTGAGCCAGTTCTCCTGTTATCAGGATTGCATCGACATCCCCTTTCAATACTGCAAACATCTCTCCGATGCATTTTGCAACCTGGTAGGCCATTGCTTCCACTATCAATTTTGCATATTCATCGCCATTCCTGATCCTTGATTCGATCTCAACCATACTTGTGGTCCCAAGAAGGGCGTTCAGTCCTCCACACCGGTTTATCAGACATTCTATCTCCTCTTTTGTTTTTTTACCGCTGAAGCACATTTCGACGACATCGCCCAATGGCAGGGTTCCGGATCTGATAAGTGAGAATGGACCATCACCGGAAAATCCCTGGTTCACATCGACGACCTTTCCTTTGCGGTGAGCGCCGACAGTGGTACCATTCCCCATATGAGCTATGATCAGGTTCAGGTCTTCATACTTTAATTTATGAGTCTCGGCATGCATGTTCCCCACTGCTTTCTGGTTCAGAGCATGAAAAATTGATTTTCTCTTTATTCCCGGAGCGCCTGTAATCCTGGCAATCTCATCGAGTTCATCCACTACGGTCGGATCAGCGATCATGGCTTTTGCACCCGGTATCTCTGCCGCAACAGCAGCGGCAAGAAGTCCTCCGGTGTTGATAATATCCTCTCCTACCGGACTGTGAATGAGGTCATGCTTCAATTGCTCATTCACCTCATACACTCCCGATTGAACCGGACGCAGGAGTCCTCCGCGGGAAATCACGATTTTCACATCCTCCAGAGAAAACTGATTATTTGACAATTCCTTAAGAACAATATCTTTGCGGAAAGCAACCTGGTCATAAATCGTGTCGAAGCCGGCAAGTTCTGCTTTGGTATGCTTCCTGCCGATCATGTATCGTAATTTGTTATTATGATAAACTGCTATCTGCGTTTCCTGTTCTCTGGGATTAACAACGAGGATGTTGAAAGTCGTCATAAAAATTGAACATTTTGGTTTTACATATTTCTCCTGTACTGCCCGCCGACTTCAAAGAGTGCAGCAGTTATCTGTCCGATGGAACAATATTTGGTTGCTTCCATAAGCGCTTCAAAGATATTGCGATTTTGGACCGATGCATTCTTTAATTCTTCCATGCTTCTCTTTGATTCTTCGGAATAAGTCTGGTGCAATTGTCCGAGCATTTCAATCTGGTATTCTTTTTCCTGTTCCGTAGCCCGGATCACCTCCCCCGGAATTACGGTCGGAGAGCCTTTACTGGATAGGAATGTATTTACGCCCATGATGGGTAGCTTCCCTGTATTTTTCAGGTTCTCATAATACATTGATTCTTCCTGGATCTTTCCGCGCTGGTACATGGTCTCCATAGCGCCCAGAACTCCTCCCCGTTCAGAAATACGATCAAATTCGATCAATACTGCTTCCTCCACCAGATCCGTCAGTTCTTCGATGATGAAAGAACCCTGGAGCGGATTCTGGTTCTTTGCCAGACCCAGTTCGTGGTTGATGATCATCTGGATAGCCATGGCGCGGCGGACGGATTCTTCGGTGGGAGTCGTGATTGCTTCATCATAGGCATTGGTATGCAGGGAATTGCAATTATCATAGATGGCATACAATGCCTGCAGTGTAGTACGGATATCGTTAAAGTCGATTTCCTGGGCATGCAGAGACCGACCGGAAGTTTGAATATGATATTTAAGCATTTGAGAACGTTCATCTGCCTTATACTTATATTTCATGGCCTTTGACCAGATCAGTCTTGCCACGCGGCCAATGACCGAATACTCCGGATCGATCCCATTGGAAAAGAAGAAAGAAAGATTGGGCGCAAATTTGTTCACATCCATCCCTCTCGAAACATAATACTCTACATAGGTAAACCCGTTAGCCAGTGTGAATGCCAGTTGACTGATCGGGTTGGCGCCGGCTTCTGCAATATGATAACCGGAGATGGATACCGAATAGAAATTCCTGATATTATGGTCAATGAAATATTCCTGGATATCCCCCATCATTTTCAGGGCAAAATCTGTAGAAAAGATGCAGGTGTTTTGTGCCTGGTCCTCTTTGAGGATATCTGCCTGTACCGTTCCCCTTACTTTACTTATTGTTTCAGCTTTGATCCTTTCATAGACTTCTGCCGGTAAAACCTGGTCACCGGTCACACCTAATAACAGCAGGCCCAATCCATTATTTCCCTGTGGAAGTTCACCCTGATACAATGGTCGTTGTGTTCCTTTCTGATTGAAGATTTCATCTATTTTCTTTTCTGTCTCCTCCATAAGGCCGTGTTCCTTCAGGTAGAGCTCACATTGCTGGTCAATTGCGGTGTTCATAAAATAACCCACCATGGCTGGTGCCGGACCATTAATGGTCATGGATACAGAGGTGGTCGGATTCAGCAGGTTGAACCCTGAATAGAGTTTTTTGGAATCATCGAGGCAGGAAATGGAAACACCTGAATTCCCTATCTTTCCATAAATATCAGGCCGGCGGCCGGGATCATTCCCGTATAAAGTGACCGAATCATATGCTGTGGACAAACGTACTGATGACATCCCGGAAGAAAGATAATGGAACCTTTTGTTGGTTCGTTCAGGACCACCTTCTCCTGCAAACATCCTGGTCGGATCTTCCTCCTGCCTTTTGAAAGGGAAAACCCCTGCTGCATAAGGAAACTGACCGGGAACATTCTCTTTCAGGTTCCACTTCAGGATATCGCCCCATGCCTTGTAGTTTGGAAATGATATTTTGGGGACTTTCAGGTGGGAAAGGGATTCCGTATGGGTCTCAACACAAATTTCTTTTCCTCTGACTTTATATATATAGGTATCTTCCTTGTACTTTCTGATCTTATCCTCCCATCTTTCAAGGATGTCCCGGTTTGAAGGATCTAACCTTTTTGATGTTTCCTCATAAAGAAGATTTAATTCCAGCATTGTCCCGGTCCGGTTTCCTGTTTTTGAGGATTCATCCACCGGAATTTCAGGAGAAAGCTGAATTGCCTGAATGGTCTTATTGATTGAATAGAGTTGTTGGGCAATGTCCGACTGTTGTTCTGCCCAATGGTTATAATTCCTTATAATTTCGACAATCTCGGCAAGGTACCGTGTACGGGAAGGAGGAATGATATATATCTTCCCGGTCATGACATCACGATCATCAAAATGGCTGGTCAGCGCCGCACCTGTCTTTTCATGTATTTTTAAGATCAGGGCTTTATACAGATCGTTAAC
>CAZUYY010000383.1:0-3355 GCA_964624935.1 uncultured Prolixibacteraceae bacterium | reverse complement strand
AAGTAATTGTACCTCCGGCAGAAACAGACCATTGATAATTGGTCATGTTCGCTTGTGTGGCATAAACATTTCCTGTTGAACCTGCGCAGACAAGAGTTGGTCCTGTTATAAACGGCACTGGTGATGCATAAACAGTAACGTTGAAGACTGCAGGAAATCCCGGATTATTGTTATAATATACACTTACAGATTGAGTACCTGTAGCGTTCCATGTAACAGTCACGGTATTATCGGATGTACTGCCACCGGCGGTGATTGTACCTCCGGCAGAAACAATCCATTGATAATTCGTCATGTTCGCTTGAGTAGTATAAACATTTCCTGTTGAGTTGGCACATACCGGTGTGGGTCCTGTTATAGTTGGTGTTGCAGAAAGGGTAGTAAATGTGAGGTCATTCCCATAAGCTATAAGATTAGTTGTCGTAACTCCTCTTGCCCTGAAATGATAAGTTGTTAAAGGTAACAAACCTGAAATCGCAGTAATGATTGCATTAACCGAAGTTCCTGTAACCGAAGCCGGTATACCTGCAATACTTGTGCCATAGGCAGTAGTAATACCATAATCAAAGTAACTGCTAACGGTGTAACTGCTGGCATTGATGGTTCCATTGAGCGTCGCTCCAGTTCCTGTGATTCCTGTTGCAGCGTTCGTGTTCACCATTGGATCAGTTGCAAATTCATAAGCACCCATATCCGGAGGATTACTGCGTAACGCACCCGCATAGTCTGTTGGCACCGACGGGATATAAATTCCTGCATTGTTCATTAATGTCGTTGTTGGTATCAGGTTCGTAGCTGAAGGAAAGACCGGATCGATATTAATGGAGTTTATATCCTGGCCTGTAGATGTTTTCCAGGCAGCAAGCGTCGTTATATCGCTGTTCAAATAACCCAGGACTCCTTGTGTTGCGGATACAAAATAATCGTTGTAATTAATCTGTGTGAAGTTGGTGGCAGGAGAGGTACTGTAAATAGCATAGCTCTTTGATCCGGCTGAGGTCGTGTTCACAATAGTGTTCATGAAAATATTGTTCCGCAGATCAATATTCGTAATTGTACTTGTATAGAAGAGGATTGCAGTGGTAATAGTTGCAGATGAATAAGTCACGTTCCCGCTCATATAAACCGAGTTAAAATAGATATTCAATCCTCCTGTGGTGCCATCAAAATACAATCCAACAGGTGAACAATCTGAAAAGTCTGAATATCCATCACCAAGGATCACATAGACAAGGTTATTTGCTAAAGTAAGGTTGCTGGTTGCTGAACCGGTGTTGATATATATCCCCCTGCTGCCCCATCCTCCGCCATCGGTATATACAATATTGTTGATGTTATTTTGACTGATTGTTGAATTGATAACACCTGTTGAAATAGTAATACCAATGGGGGTTGTATTTGTAGTAATGATATTGTAAATTGTATTTTTTGATATCAAGGCTCCTGTGGCATAAGCTATCATAACCCCATCGTGTCCTATGTAACTGGCAGAATTGGAGGAACCGACGGTATTCCCTATGATCTGGAGATTGTCGAGAAGACCTGTACTGTTTGCCTGTGCCCATATTCCAATGTATGCATTGCTAACGCTGTTGTTTTGGATCGTAATGTTATCATTGTCATCTCCTGCACTACCGATTGAAGCAACCGAGCCTGCAAAAATCCCATAGGAACCAGATGCATTGTATCCATCGGTGATGTTGCAGTTTTTTATGGTGATATAATTCGATCCATTTCCTGTTCCGAAGCTGCCAACCCAGACAACTGCCGTGGTGCCGGATGCAACCGTATTGCTAAGGGTAAGGCTGCGGTCTGTTCCCCCGCTGTTAGAGCCGTCGATGGTCATATAACTGGCACCGTTAAATTTAATCAGTGCAGTGGAAGAAGAACCTGAAATGGTTGTTGTAACTCCCGAAGCTGGTTTTATTGAAACCGTATTGAAAGAGCTTGAACCCGCATTGGCATTAATAATAATCGGGAAAGTCTCTGAAGGATAGGAAGCATCGGTCAAAATAAAAGTCACAGGGCAGTTAATTATCTTTGAGTTAAGATCGTTGATGGCAGCGGTCAGAGTAGTATATATCTGTCCAACTCCGACATTAAATGTCCCGCAAATATTTTCCAGGATATTATATGAGTTGGGTGTTGTTGTCGGAGTGGCAGCGGCAGGTGGGTTTGCCGTAAAACCTGTAGCACCTGCTAAAGGATTGGACCCCACACCAGGAGTGGCAGAGGCATCCTGTGCAACCACATAATATGAAACTACATCACCGGGATTTGTACCGCCTCCGAATGTAAAGGTATATTGATTGTTTCCGATTGAAACACCCTGCTGGGATGTCCACGATCCTGCATTGACTTTCCAATAAAGCATCGGTAAACCAATACCGGAAACAGGTATGCCATTAACATCTGTTATGGTTGCTGTCAGTGTTCTGGATGTTGTCAGTGTCGTAGGCCCAAGTGGTGTATAAATGATTTTCGGAAAAGAGATGCCATTAAATTCATCGGCACCAATATCAGGAGCACTTCCTGTACCCGTATATCCGGGATTCCCCTGGCGGATATCGCCGTCGTAATCATCGGTAATACCACTGACATTAATACCACCGCTTTCACATTGGGTAGCCACTGTGGTCTGCATATGAAGATCATAAGGGGTGGCCGAGATATTCACAAAGGGCGGAAGCTCTGTAATGGATTGCGCATCTCTTGAGCTTACCAGTGCCTGATAAGCGGCAATCGTTTGTGAATAATTTGTCCCATCACTGTAAATCAGATTTGTTGAGGAAGGTGTGCCGGCATAGAAATCATTGTTATTTGAACTACTGCTGTATGTCGAAAGTGTATTTGAACTTCGGCGATATGCTGAAGTATGATATGTTGTACTTGCTCCGGTATTTGTAGTGGTATTGACCAGGATATTGTCCCGCATGTCAAGATTGGGTGTGGTGCTTGAATAAAGTGCGGCAGATTCAAATGTAGTAGATGAAGAGTTCGTCCCGTTAAGGAATACCGTATTATAATAAACACCGGCAGAGGTTGGCGTGCCGATATAAATCCCATTCACCCCGTTGGTGCTTGTGCTGGCAGGTGCCCTGAGATCTGAAACATAGTTATTATAGACATACAGGGCTGAAGCATAACTCAGATAGAGGCCATAACAATATCCGGAAACACCGGGCATGTTTATACCATAAACTTTGTTTTTATAAAAATAACCGGTTCCGGTAGTATAATGATATATGCCGTATGCCACTCCATATCCGGTGGAAGTATTGATTACAATGATATCATGTACCGTGTTTGAATATATATTATTGATATAATAAACCATCATTCCGTAGATATAACC
>CAZUYY010000382.1:0-3356 GCA_964624935.1 uncultured Prolixibacteraceae bacterium | reverse complement strand
CCTCCATCTGATAACTGGTATTGAGTCCGGATTATTTTCCTGAAAATAATTTTCTGGTATTTCAATGGGTAATCCTTTTGATTTATCCCGTAAATATTCTGTTTTCAAAGTGTTCACATTGTATTCAAAATGTCCGGTAACAAATATCTGACGGTTATTCTTTGAAATTACTACATTGACTCCAGCCTTTTCTGAATATCCTGCAAGGACTAAGTCTGGATTTTTATTGATATCAGTCAATCTGTTTTCAGTGTATCTGGAATGAGGGGTAAAAAATGTATCATCAAACCCTCTGAACAATGGCAATTTTGCTTCTGTAATCTGGTGTTCATATATACCAAATAATTTTTTTTGCAAAGGAAATTTTGGAATCCCATAATGAAAATACATTCCTGCCTGGGCTCCCCAACAAATGTGCAAGGTACTGGTCACATTGGTTATACTCCATGCCATAACTTTTTTTAAATCGTTCCAGTAATCCACTTCCTCAAATTTAAGATTCTCTACTGGTGCTCCAGTAATGATTAACCCATCATATTTATCGTTTTTGATCTGATCAAACCGCTTATAAAAAATATTTAAATGTTCCTTAGATGTATTTTTTGAGTCATGCTTGTCCATATAAAAAAAATCCAGTTCTATCTGAAGTGGCGTATTGGATAAAATTCTTATGAAATCGGTTTCTGTAACAATTTTTAAGGGCATCAGATTACATAATGCAATTCGCAATGGACGAATATCCTGTTTTGACGCCCGGAATTCTTCCATTATAAAAATATTCTCTTTTTTAAGAATATTAATGGCTGGCAAATTATCAGGAATATTTATGGGCATGGTTGTTTATATTATTATTTTAAAATGAATATAATGATCGTTAAAGCAAATGATCATATTAAATCAAACGCCTGGCTGATGTCAGATATTAAATCCAGATGATTCTCAATGCCAACTGACATCCGGATAAGTGTGTCAGTAATGCCAATACTTAAACGAATGTCAACCGGTACAGAAGAATGAGTCATCAATGCAGGAATTTCAATTAAGGATTCAACCCCGCCGAGGCTTTCAGCAAGGGCAAAAAGGTTAAGGTTTTCAACAAATTTTTGGGCTTCAACCCCGGAACCATGAACTTCAAATGAAATGATCCCGCCAAAACCTGTTGATTGCTGCCTGGCAAGCTGGTGTTGCGGATGACTTTCCAGGCCTGGGTAAATGACCCTTTTGACCTTTGAGTGTTTACTGAGAAAATCAGCAATGATAATTGAATTCAGGTTATGCTGTTGCATCCGTAATTCAAGTGTTTTAATGCCCCGCATAGTAAGGTAGGAGTCAAATGGTGAAAGAACAGCTCCAATAGCATTTTGACGGTATCTGATTTTCTCATAAAGCTCTTCATCGGATAGCATAACGGATCCCCCCAGAACATCACTGTGCCCACCTATATATTTTGTCGAACTGTGAACTACAATATCTGCTCCGCACTCCAGGGGTCTTTGAAAATACGGTGACAAGAATGTATTGTCCACGACCAAAACAAGTTTATGTTTTTTTACTATTTCTGAAACAGCCTTTATATCACATATTTTTAGCAATGGATTGGTGGGTGTTTCTATCCAGATAAGTTTTGTGTTCGGTCTGATGGCATCCTCTACCATAAATGTCAGTGTGGCATCTACGTATGAAATGTCAATATTAAACGAGGAAAACACATGATTAAATAACCTTTTGGTTCCTCCATATAGATCATCAAATGCAATTACATGATCACCTGATTTAAGAAGAGAAAGCAATATAGTAGATTCTGCCGAAAGACCAGAAGAAAAGGCCAGACCAAACCTTGCATTTTCCAAAGCGGCAAGTTTCTGTTCAAGTGATTTTCTTGTTGGATTCGATGATCTGGTATATTCATAACCATTCTGAGGTTGATTGATTTTTTCTCTTGCAAAGGTTGTTGACAAATGAATTGGAGTCACTACATCACCTGAACTGCCCGATTTGAAATCATTTTCTTCCCCGGCATGAATGGCTTTAGTTGAAAACCTGTATGAATCAGTATTTCCCATTTCTTAAATAATTTATCAAATCAATTCTTGTGATAATGCCCTGGAAATCTCCTTTGGAATTTTCAATAATAGCCACCATTCCTTTGTTGAAAATATTTATCAATGTTTCCAATGAATCATTTACAAGTATTTTTTTTAATTTTGTGGTCATAATTTTATTAATAGTCAGATTTTTATAGTTAAAATCCCTGGAATACAGGGCAGCCAGAAGATCGGATTCATCAACGATGCCGACAATTTCATTATCCTTCAATACAGGAATTTGCGAAATGTCATACATTTTCATACGGCAATACACAGTGTTTAATGAATCCTGTGGCTCGACAAATACAGTCTCATTGTCTTCAAACCGTCTAGAAATCAAGTCACGCAAATCCCCATAGGCTGTCCGCTTTTTCAACCCCTGATCGTACATCCAGGCGTCGTTGTACATTTTGGAAAGATATTTGTTCCCACTATCACAAGCAAAAGTCACCACCCGTTTTGGAACCTTTTGTTCCCGGCAATATTTCAAAGCAGCACACAACAACGTACCGGAAGATGAACCAGCCAGTAACCCTTCTTTTTTTAACAGTTCATGAACTGTTTCAAAACTTTCCCTGTCACTGATGGAATACGCTTTTTTTGTAAGTGAAAAATCAGCAATGTCCGGAACGAAATCTTCTCCTATGCCTTCAACCAGCCATGAGCCCGCTTCATGTGCTATTTTTCCTGTTTTAATAAATTCTGCCAATACAGACCCTTCAGGATCTGCTAATACCATTTCTGTCTTTTCTGAAACTTTTCTGAAATAGTGTGTTAACCCTGTAATGGTTCCTGATGATCCCACACCAACGACTATGGCATCCACATCATTCTGCATTTGCTCCCAGATTTCAGGTCCGGTGGTAGTTTCATGAGCCAGTGGATTTGCAGGATTTTCAAATTGATTTATATAATAAGCGCCAGTTTCTGTTGCTATTTTTCTAGCCAAATCCTGATAGTATTGAGGATGTCCTTTCCCAACATCTGACCGTGTTAATATAATGTCAGCACCAAGTGACCTCAAATGGTTTAACTTTTCCTGGCTCATTTTATCGGGAATTACCAAAATAATTTTATATCCCTTCATCAAAGCCACCAGTGCCATTCCAATACCTGTATTCCCGGCAGTTGCTTCAATGAGTGTGCCACCGGGTTTTAAATATCCTTCTTTTTCTGCTGCACTGATCATAGACAATCCAATACGGTCCTTTATTGAACCACCCGGATTCTGATTTTCCAGTTTTAAAAATAACCTGCATTTCCCAGTGT
>CAZUYY010000381.1:0-3363 GCA_964624935.1 uncultured Prolixibacteraceae bacterium | reverse complement strand
CAGCGACAGGAAAACAATGATCCGACAATCCCGAACACATCAGATATTTATTATTACTCCAACGCAGCTACTTACGATGTGCGGTATGTTTCACCCCAAATGGGAGGATTCAATATTTCAGGTGGAGTCAATGGCATTTATCAGGTATCACAAAGCCTGGGAACCCTGATGCTCATTCCGAATTATAATTTATTCCAGATCGGGGTTTTTGCCATTGCCACTGAAACCCTGGGAAAAGTCACGCTCAGTGGCGGTCTCAGGTATGATACAAGAACCTTTAATGGAATTGATCACTGGGTTGATAGTTTGCAATCGCCTGTACCTCCGAATACACCCGGGGGTATCCATGAGTTCCAGGGTTTCACCTCCCATTTTAACGGGATGTCGTTCAGTCTTGGCGCAGCATATAACATTACCAAAAATATTTACCTGAAAGGAAATATTGCCCGGGGGTTCAGGGCGCCTAATGTTGCTGAATGCGGCGCTAACGGGGTGCACGATGGAACCGTTGTCTATGAAATAGGCGACCCTAAGCTTAACCCTGAGACAAGTCTTGAAGAAGATCTTACCTTCGGAATAAATTCAAGAGATGTGAATATTGAACTGAATGCGTTTTACAATGGCATCAATGATTTTATTTATGCAAAAGGATTGAAGAGCGTATTTGGCGGGGATTCGATTAACAATTCACTCAATGCTGCAGGATTAGGCGCTGCACCTGTTTATAAGTATGTGCAGGGAAAAGCAAGTCTTTATGGCGGGGAATTAGCAGTGGATATTCACCCGTCGGATATAAAATGGATAGACCTGTATGCTTCAGCAAGTGTTGTTGAAGGAGGCTTAAAGAATGTTCCTGATACTGTCAAGTATCTGCCCTTTGTTCCTCCTGTAAAAATTACGGTCGACCTCAGATTTCCTATCAGAAAATTAGGCAATGGGATTAAAAATGCCTACGTAAAAGTTGGAATGATTGACTGTTTCCAGCAGAGTGATGTTTATCAGCAGTATGCAATCTACACCGGCCTTAATACTCAATCAACTCCGTTTGAATATGCAGCGAGCAAAGCGGCAACCGCAGGGTATGTGTTATTCAGTGCAGGATTAGGAGGTGATATTCAAAGCAAAGGTCGCACATACATCAAAGTCTATTTAATGCTAAATAACCTGTTTAACACACCTTATATGGACTACATGAGCCGGTTCAAATATTATCCGGTGAACTATACCACAGACAGAGTCGGGGTGTTTAACATGGGCAGGAACCTCAGTATAAAACTTTTAGTTCCCCTTGATTTTACAAAATAAAAAGGAATTATCCTGGAATTTGTCTATGATCATATTTGGATTATAGTGAGTAAGAATATTTGATATTATATTTTTCATCTGTTGTCGAACAATTTTTATACATTTGATGCAGATTTAAGAATATCCGATTTAATCATTCTTGTATGAAAAAAATTCAAATTTTACTCTTTTCCGTTATTCTGGTTACAGGGATAAACAGTTGTAAAAAAGAAAGTTCCGGCACAGGGAGTAATTCTTCCCCCGGCAATAAAATTACAATTACAAATCTGCAAACCTCTGACGATTCAGTTGTTGTAACTTGGACAAAACTTGTAAACTCAAGATTCTCCTATTATCTTATCCTGAGGCGGAATTACAAATCGACAGATACAACCGATTATTCATATTCAGATGTCATCGACCAGATAAACGATGTTAATACAGTGAAATTTGTCGACCATTCAATCCCGGTAACATCTTATCTTGAATACCAGGTATTAGCGGTTTTACAGGAATCAGAGTTCTATAATTACAACTATATATACAGTAATATAATGTCTTATAAACGGTCGGGTTTAACAACATTTTACTTAAATCCGACCGATGTAATTCCTGATATTGCTAATCATCGCTTCTATGTTATCGAAGGAGATAGCGGGAAAGTCAGTATGGTTGATTATTCGAGCAGATCGATAGTTAAATCCATAATGACCAATGCTACTATTGGGTTCAGTGACATCGGGACCTATAACAACATAAAAGAGCTTTATGTTCCGCGAAACGATGGATGGGTATTTATTTACAATGCAGAAACTCTTGATAAGATCGACCAGATAAGTGCCGGAACTAATTGTGGATCTGTACTGTACAATAATGGGAAATTGTTTATTTTCGGTAGTTCGGAAGATTATTATACCTCCCTTTTTGTGATTGATCGTGCTACAAAATCAGTGTTGTCCACAATAAATGACATTGATTACATGAGGCCTGAATTGGTTCCGGGAAGTAATACAAAAATTTTTGGGATTACTACTTACGGGGGTATTTATTATTTTAAATTCGATGCTAACGGACAGAATATCACTGAAAACGAAAATTCCACTGAATATTCGACTGATTATCATTCATTTGAAATATTTCCCGATGGACAACATTTTATTACATCAGATAATGGATCTATCTTTGATACTAATCTCAACTTTGTAGTTCAACTTCCATATGGTAATTATCAATATTCAGGATTTGCATTCAATCAAACTGCTTCAAATATCCTGGCAAGCTGTGGAAATTATAAGTATATAGTTGCCTATTCAAATCCGGGATACACAGAACTTCAAACATACAATACTTTGGGATATCCTGCTTTCATTTTTAACGATAACAACACAATCATTAGTCTGAGTTCAACGACAAGTTATAGTTATGATGGTTATGGTAATAATTATATTATTGAATCAATCCCATTAACAAAAAAAACAACTATTAATAAATTTCAACCCGTACAGTCCCATCAGAGCCGACATTCCCTCTGAACATCAGGGCAGTATTGAAAGGCATGGCAATATTTCCATTCCTGTCCACTGCTATCAGGCCGCCTTCTGCTCCCTGGGATTTCAGTTTTACATTGACGACATCCATCGCCGCCTCAGGTAAGCTTTGTCCTTTGTATTCCATGCGGGCAGAAATATCATAGGCCACTACGTTCCGGATAAAATATTCTCCATGGCCTGTACAGGAAACTGCGCAGGTATTGTTATTGGCATAGGTGCCGGCGCCTATGACCGGTGAATCCCCTACCCTCCCTTTCATTTTATTGGTCATTCCTCCGGTCGAGGTTCCGGCTGCAAGGTTGCCATGCATGTCCAGAGCCACCGCGCCAACAGTTCCATGACTTTTCACAGAATCCATTTTATTGTTCATTTCCTGGTTATGGATCTTCTGAAATTCATCCCACCGTTGTTTAGTATAGAAATAAGAAGTTGGAACGATCTCCAGACCCTGATCTTTTGCAAATTTCTCAGCGCCCCCGTCGATCAGCATCACATGTTTTGACTTTTCCATCACAGCCCTGGCTGCGGA
>CAZUYY010000380.1:0-3368 GCA_964624935.1 uncultured Prolixibacteraceae bacterium | reverse complement strand
TCTGCTACCACTGTTCGTTGAATGGACCGGAGTGAAAACTTTTCTAAGGAATCTCTTGGCAATCCTCAAAAAGGACATCTTATCGATATAGTCAATCACGATTGTGGTGATAGCACTGAACGCATCGCAGATTTTCTTGGGATCTCAGGATTTATGACGACGATCAGCACTGCCTGTTCTTCTTCTGCCAATTCTATTATGTTCGGAGCACAACTGATCAAGGCAGGTCATCTTGACAGGGTAATTGCCGGAGGAGCAGATTCGGTAACAAAATTTACTCTCAATGGATTTAATACACTTATGATCCTGGATAAAAGTGGTTGCCGGCCCTTTGATGAAAACCGCGCAGGACTTACTCTTGGAGAAGGTGCCGCATTTGTCGTCCTTGAATCCGAAGAAATAATCAAATCCCGGAATAAAAAAATCATGGCAGAATTGACCGGATATGGCAATGCGAATGATGCTTATCATCAAACGGCATCTTCACCGGAAGGGACCGGAGCGTGGCTTGCCATGGAAAAGGCTTTATGGCTCAGCGGTCTTCATCCTGAAGATATTGATTATGTTAATGTCCATGGAACAGGAACGCAAAACAACGATCTGTCCGAAGGGATTGCAATGCAGAAGATCTTCGGTAAGAATATGCCCCCTTTCAGCTCGACAAAATCATATACAGGTCATACCCTGGGTGCTGCAGGTGCATTAGAAACAGTGATCTCAGTAATGTCGATCAATCATGGAGTACTATTTCCTAATCTCCGTTTTGAAACTCCCATGAAGGAACTCAGTATCTCCCCTGTTACTAAAGTGATAAAAGAACTCAATGTCAGGAATGTCCTTACGAATTCTTTTGGATTTGGAGGAAATAATTCGACATTGATCATCTCAAAGTCGAATTGAAGTATAGTAAGAATGAAAATTAAATGATGCCACTCTATATCACCGGATTAGGTAATATTTCTCCACAAAAGACCTGGGATAACAGTCATTTTCTTGATGAAGTTACAAGTGTGGAAACAAATTGCCTCAGAACCATGGACCCAAATTATAAGGAATACATTTCCGGTGACATGGTAAGAAGGATGAGCAGGATCATCAAAATGGGGGTAACTGCAGGAAAGATCTGCCTGGCAGATGCTGGATGCACAATGCCTGATGCAATCATCACAGGTACCGGACTCGGATGCATCGAGGATACAGAGAAGTTTCTTACGAATATGATCACTAACAACGAAGAATTCCTTACTCCAACCTCTTTTATCCAATCAACTCACAACACGGTCAGTGCTCAGATTGCATTAATTCTAAAATGCCATAACTATAATTTCACCTTTGTTCACCGGGGTTTTTCATTTGAAAGTGCTCTTCTTGACAGTTTCATCCGGATCAATTCAGGAGAATCGGGAACAGTGCTGCTGGGCGGGATGGATGAAATTACTTCCAATACTTTTAAAATTTTACAAAGGCTTGGATATTACAGACGGAATGTGGTCAACAACCTGAACCTGCTCAAGGATCATTCCCGTGGTACTATTGCAGGTGAAGGAGCATCATTTTTCCTGCTTTCATCGCACGCGAGTGTAAAAAATTATGCGAGGATCGAAGGTGTCGATACTTTTTACAAACCTGAACCAGAGAAGATATCTGAAAATATAACCTCATTTCTGGACAGATCAGGCCATACTATTAATGAAATCGATCTGGTACTCCTGGGTGTGAATGGAGATAATTCAAACGATAAGGTTTACAATGATATAAGGCATAACCTTCTCAGGGATATTCCCCAGGGCTGGTACAAACATCTTTGCGGAGAATACCACACTGCTTCTTCCTTTGGACTCTGGCTTGCCGCGATGATACTGAAAAACAGGACCGTACCTGACACCGTGCGCCTGGAAGGGCCAACGTCCCTGATTCCCCGGAATATCCTTATATACAACCATTACAGGAACCTTGATCATTCACTGATGCTTGTAAGTTCAGTTTAAATGGTAACATTCCGGAATACCACAATCGTCTTTTTTCTCCTGTTGTTCACATTGAGCATTCTTGGATTCTCAGGATTTACTGTTCATATCTATTATTACATACTCCTTGTTACCGTTTATCTGATCCTTTCTTTTTCGATGTCCTTCTTCATCCGTTCCGGATTTCATATGAAAGTGCCTTGCAAAGCTTCGATTCAAGAAAAAATTGTTTCTTTGACCTTTGATGACGGACCGGATATGGAACTGACACCAAAACTTCTGGATCACTTACATGATCTTGGAATTCCTGTTACCTTTTTCTGCATCGGCAGAAAAATCAACGGAAATAAAAGTCTTGTTAAACGAATGTATTTGGAAGGACATATAATTGGAACACATAGCTATTCACATTCTGACTGGTTTGATTTTTTTTCTTCTGCACATATGCAAAATGAATTGGAGCAAAGCGTCTTTTCAGTATTTGACGCTACCGGCAAAATACCTTTGCTCTTTCGCCCACCCTATGGGGTGATCAATCCAATGGTAAAACGAGCAGTAAAGCAATTGGGTCTTCAGGTTATCGGTTTTAGCAATCGTGCCTGGGACACCTCCAGCCGGAATAAAGAAATCATCGCAGACAGGATTATAAGAAACCTTAATCCGGGTGATATAATTCTTCTTCACGATACAGTCCCGGAAACAATTGAGATCATAAAAAGCATTGTTGAGCATATAAAGCAGTCTGGTTACCGGATCGTACCCCTTGATGAACTTCTTAATATTTCTGCTTATGAAGCATAAATGCGACACAATTTTACTTTTCTTCCTGTTTTTCAGTTCTTTGTCTTTTTCTCAAGGATCATTTAATGAAATGAAAGATCCTGCCGGTTTCAAACAAAAGTTCTCGGAGGTAACGAGAAACACTCAGACTATTGAGGCAAATTTCATTCAGGAAAAAAGCCTCAGCGTTCTTTCAGAAAAAATAATTACGAAAGGCAAATTCCTTTTTAAAAAAGAGAACAAACTGAGATGGGAATACACCGATCCTTTTCATTATATGATAATTCTCAATAATGGAACTATATTTACACAGGATGAAGAGAAAACAAACAAGATCGATATCCGGAACAGTAAAATGTTTAAAGAGATCAACTTCATCATCCTTGGATGTGTTCAGGGCAATTTGTTCAACGATGAAAAGAGATTCATCTCTTCTTATTTTGAGAACAGCCGTTACTACCTCATAAAGTTGAAGCCGGCCGAATCAACCCTGAAAGAATATATCAGTGAGATTGAAATCTCCTTTGATAAAAATGATCTGCTGGTTACACGATTTGAAATGAACGAACCCTCAGGGGATTATACTATAATAGACTTTTCCGGAAAAAAACTAAATGCAGA
>CAZUYY010000379.1:0-3368 GCA_964624935.1 uncultured Prolixibacteraceae bacterium | reverse complement strand
CTTCAGGGTTTCATTAAGAGCTTCTATGAACTTTCTTTTCGTGCCACTTCCATCTGGGATCCCGTCCGGGTATTTTTCTGATTTATAAGGTTCTGCAGTGACAAAATTGAAGATGCTTGCCGGATCGGGATCAGGGGCTGCCAATGCTTTTTTATGTGCTGAGGAAATCACCTGGGATGCTTCTTCTTCTATGGATGAAAGTTCTTCTTCTGTAAATTTTTCAGCATAGAGAAGTATCTTCCTGAATTTTGCAAGCGGATCAAGCATCCGGGCTTCCTGCAATTCTTCTTTACTGCGATAAAGTTCCTGGCGGTCGCTGTTGGAATGCGATCCAATGCGGATGCAGTTTGCATGAACAATGACCGGTTTGCCTTTTTCGAGAACAGCTTTTTTCGCCTTCAGCATGGCATTCATTGAATTGAATACATCCTTACCGTTGCAATAAATAATACTTAGATTCTTAAAAGCAAGGAAATTATCAGAAACCCTTGGATTAGCAGTTTGGTCTGATTTGGGTACAGAAATTCCATAGCCGTTATCCTGGAAAACGAAGATGACCGGAAGCTCCTCTCTACTGGCTCCGTTAATAGCTTCATAAACATACCCTTCTGAAGCAGATGATTCACCCTGCGAACTGATAGCCACTCCCCTGGCACCATAATATTTCATGGCTCTTGCCACACCCACAGCATGAAGCGTATGGTTCCCGGTAGAGGAAGAAACATTATGAATATTCCATCCGGGCTTGGCAAAATGATTTGACATATGCCGCCCGCCACTCGCAATATCCGTCGCCTTGGAAATCCCGTTCAGGATGATCTCTTCTGCTGTGATACCTGCAGATATCGCCGTGAGCATGTCCCTGTAATACGGAAAAAGATGATCGGTATGCCGGTCGAAGACCTGTCCGATAGCCAATTGAATCCCATCATGACCTGCATATGGCGCGTGATATGACCACCCCAGGGCCTGTTTAAGGTAATTCGGCGCTTTCTCGTCCAGTTTTCTGCCAAGGGTAAGGAGATAGAACCATTTTCGCAAGGTTTCCTTATCCGTGCTCTTGATGGTGAATTCCTTATCGTCCTTCCTGATTGCCAGTTGTTTATATCTGCTGTTCGTTGTCATGGCCGGATAATATGAAACTCTCCTTTTTCATTCAATTTGATGATTCTCGAAGGCTTTACCTCTTGCAAAACATCCTGATATAAATTGACAACATAGTCAACATCATCAATGATTTCTTTGGAAATACATTTGAAAACCATGGGAGCTGGTTCACCGGAAATGTTAGCAGATGAAGAAATGATGGGCTTGCCAAATGCCCGGATCAGATTTTTGCAAAATTCATTTTTTGCGATACGGATGGCAATGGAATTATCTTTTGCGAGCACATTTTTTGCAATATTTTTTGCGTTCGGATATATGATTGTCAACGGACGTTCGACATTCTTCATCAAATCTCTGGCAATATCGGGGAATGTCTCAACATAATTTGAGATGTCTTTCATATCTGCAAGAAGGATGATAAGGCTTTTGCTTTCAACACGTTTCTTCAGTTTATAGATCTTCTCAACAGCTTTTTGACTTGTCGCGTCACATCCAATTCCCCAAATGGTATCTGTCGGATAAAGGATAGTCCCATCCTTCTCAAGGACTTCAACGCATTTCTTTATTTCATTTTTCATTGCGAGAAGCATATCCGCATTCATTATTAAGGTCACGTATGTCTTACATCACCGTGTAAAATTACGCTAAAAATCATTTTTAATTGTGTTAGGAAGGATTTTCAGGTTTTAGAGGCAGGCAATCAATTGATCTACATTTATTTGTGTGGCACAACGAAAATGTTTTTCAGGACAGGAGCGGTAGCCATGAATTCCGCAGGGACGACAATAAAGCTCGCCGGTTTCTACGATTTTTGAATTATCCGAAAGGGGGCCAAATCCAAACCGGGGAACTGTTGAACAATAGATCACTGTAACAGGAGCATTCACTGCTGAAGCAAGATGCATTGGCGCCGAATCATTGGTAAAATTCATACGGGCATCCTTCATCAAAGAAGCTGACTCTAAAAATGAAAGCTTGCCTGAAAGGTCGATGCAACCTGCGTGCCCCGACTGCCGGATAATTTCATTGCAAAGTATGGTATCATTCTGCGAACCCAGAAAATAGATTTTCGTCTGTGCAGGGAAATAACTGATGAACTCCACCCATTTTATTAATGGATATTGTTTTGTGTACCAGAGAGAAGCAGGAGAAATGGTGTAATAAATCCCGGATTTGTACATCGCTGTCTTGGCATGGTCAGTCAAAGAAGGATAGAGCCTTGGTTTAAAAAAAGAATGATCAGTCAATGCCTCTATCAGCATAAGATTTCGTTCGGCTTCATGCATCCCTTCCCGGAAAATGTGAGGAACAGAAGTTGTGAAGAACTTAGAAAATGGATTCTTTGAAAAACCAATCCGGATCTTTGCTGTCGAAAATGCTGTCAGGATACCTGTAAGAGCAAATCGCTGGACATTGATTACGGCATCATATTTCTCTTTTCGGATCATGCTGAAGATCCCTAAGAAATTCCTGAATTTGCCCTGGATTTTATTCCATATAATTATTTTATTAAGAAATGGATGATTATGAAAGAGTCCCTCCATACCGGTTTTAACTAAAAGATCGAGGGAGGCTTCCGGGTAAAACCTGTGTAGTTTTTCGATTATTGGCGTAACGAGGATCACATCGCCAATGGAAGCAGTTTGTATTACCAAGATCTTTTTCAATGTCATAAAGAGTTAAACACTAACGTTGTACTCTCTTAAAGCCTGGTTCAGCGATGTTTTTAAATCTGTCGATTCTTTTCTTTTCCCTATGATAAGTGCACATGCAACCTGATAGGATCCGGCCGGGAATTTCTTTTCGAACGAGCCCGGGATCACGACTGAACGGGGAGGAATGTAACCTTGCGTTTCAATGGGTTCAAGTCCTGAAACATCAATGATCTTTGTGGAGGCCGTCAATACTACGTTAGCTCCCAGTACGGCTTCTTTGCCAACCCGCACTCCTTCAACCACGATGCATCTGGAACCTAAAAAACAGTTATCATCAATGATTGGATGAGCAGCCTGGACATGTTCCAGGCCATCCCCGATTCCAACGCCGCCACTCAACTGGACATTTTTTCCTATTTGCGCACATGATCCTACAGTGGCCCAGGTATCAACCATTGTGCCACTATCGACATAAGCTCCAATATTAACGTACGAGGGCATCATGATCACACCTTTTGCAATAAACGATCCGTACCGTGCAATGGCATGCGGCACAATACGCACTCCAAGGGCTTCATATCCCCTTTTTAATGGGATTTTATCATG